>CAMLNJ010000068.1 GCA_946481225.1 uncultured Verrucomicrobiota bacterium
TGTGGCGGGTCTCGCCAAAGAGGGCGACGTGGCGCAGGCGCGGCGCGATCCGGCGGACGAAGGCGGCGATGTCGCCGCCCTTGGACTTGCCGCCGGCGATGAGGAGGACGGGCTGCTGGAAACGGGCGAGCGCGGCCTCGGCGGCGTGAAAGTTGGTGGCTTTCGAGTCGTTCCACCACGTGGCGCCGACGAAGTCCCCCACCCTTTCGAGCCGGTGGCGGGCGGGGGCGAAAGTGCGGGCGGCGGAATAGAGGATGCTCTCGCGCAGGCCGGCGGCGCGCCACCAGGCGGAAACCAGGAGGAAGTTTTCGCGCTGCGGATAGTCGGCGAAGAGCGTGCCTTGCAGAAGGATGTCGCCGGGCTCGCCCTCGGTGGGGACGCAGGCCTCATCGGGGAGGGTCTGGCCGAAATGCTCGGCGAAGTGGCGAACGCTGGTGCCGACGTGGACGTGGCCGCCGATGCAACGTTCGAGCAGGCGCCACTTGGCCAGGAAGTAGGCCTCCATGGTGCCGTGGCGCTCGAGGTGGTCCTCGGCGAAGTTGGTCCAAATGACGCTATCGGCGCGGAAGTGGCGGAAGGTCTCGGCCTGGAAAGAGCTGACTTCGCAAACCGCGACGGAATCGGGTCCCCCGCCGGAGCGGTCGACGACGAGTTGCGAGAGCGGGAAGCCGATATTTCCGGTGGCGGTGGCGTCGCGACCGGCGGCGGAGAGCGCGTGGGTGAGAAACTCGGTGGTGGTGGTCTTGCCGTTGGTGCCGGTGACGGCGATGAGCGAGCCGCGCCAGAAGAGGGCCGCGAAATCGAGCTCGCCGAGGCAAAGCACGCCGCAGGTGCGGGCGAGGGAGAGCCACGGGTGGGTCGGGGCGAAGCCGGGCGAGAAGAGGACGAGCGCGTGTTTCTCCGCGTCGCCGGCGGTAAAGGTGGCGCGCGAGCCGTCGGCGCCGGTGGCGTCGTAGACCAGCACCTGGGCTCCGAGCTCGCGCACGAGACCCGACAGCGCGCGACCGCTCACGCCGGCGCCGAGGATGGCGACAGGGCGGGCGAGCAGAGGGCGGATGAAGTCGGGCGGACGGAGCACGGGGAAATTTTTGTCGAAGGTCGAAAAGTCTAAGGTCTCAAGGTCGAGCGCGGCGCGGCCGGGACCGCGCAGTAGGAAGGGTTCTGATGATAGGTGTGAGCGGAGCGAGCGGTGGTGACCTGTGACTTGAGACTTTTGACTTTCGACGGTTTGAACAGCGAAGCGTCAGCGGAGCTTGAGGGTGGCGAGGCCGGCGAGGGCGCACATGAGCGAGATGACCCAGAAGCGGAGGACGACCTTGGTCTCGGGCCAGCCGAGTTTCTGGAAATGATGGTGGATCGGCGCCATTTTGAAAAAGCGCCTGCCCTCGCCGGTCGGGCTGCGGCGCTTGGTGTATTTGAAATAGCCTACCTGGATCATCACCGAGAGCGCCTCGACGACGAAGACGCCGCCGACGAGCACGAGGGTGAAGGGCTGCTGCACCATGAAGGCGATCACGCCGATGAGACCGCCGAGCGCGAGCGAACCGGTGTCGCCCATGAAGACCTCGGCCGGATGCGAGTTATACCAGAGGAAGGCCATGCCGGCGCCGACGAGGGCGGCGCAAACGACGGCGAGTTCGCCCGTGCCGGGAACGAAGGAGATCAACAAATACTTCGCGATGATCGAATTGCCGGCCGAATAGGCCATGATGCCGTAGACGAGCGCGACTGTGATGGTGCAACCGATGGCGAGGCCGTCGAGTCCGTCGGTGAGGTTGATCGCGTTGGAGAAGCCGACGATCCAAAAGAACATCATCACGAACAGCGCGACGAGGCCGGCGACGCCGGTGAAGAGGAAGATCGGCTCCTTCAGGAAGGGCAGCCAAAGCTCGCGGATCTTGTCGGAGCTCGTCGGATGGAAGACCAGGGCGACGAGGGCGACGATCGTGACAAGCGTCTGCCACATCATCTTTTCCTTGGAGCTGATGCCGTCCTTGTTTTTCCGCACGGCCTTCAGGAAGTCGTCGCGGAAGCCGACGGCGGTGAGCGCGGCGTAGACGAAGAGCGCGGTGAAAACCCAGACGTTCGGCTCGGCCCAGAGGACGGAGCTGACGAAGACCGCGAAAAAGACGAGCAGGCCGCCCATGGTCGGCGTGTTCTTCTTGTCGAAGCGCGTGGCGAGATCGCCGGTGCGGGAGTCGTCGTAGTGCTGGCCGAACTTGAGCCGGCGCAGGTGGGCGATGAGCCAAGGGCCGATGACGAAGCCGATCACGGTCGCGGTCAGCGCGCCGAGGAGCGCGCGGAACGTGAGGTAACGCAGGAGGCGGAGGGGGCCCCAGAGGTGTTCGTAATCGGCGAGGAAGGAGAGCACGGGCGAAAATCCGAAGCGCTAGAGCGCGGTGCCGGGCGTGTCGGCCACGGCGACATTGGGCAACAAGAGGGATTCGAGCTGGAACCGGCGGGAGCCTTTGATGAAGACGGACCCGGAGTGGGATTCCATCCGCGCACGAAGCACACCGAGATTGTCGGCGGCTTCGACGGAACGGCGAAACGCGGCTTTGACGACGGCGCGGGCGAGCTCGGCGTCGGCCAGGACGAGCGCCTTGTCGATGGGACGGAGAAGAAGGTTCAAGGATTCGCCCAGGCGCTGGTGGTATTCGAGCGCGGCTCCGCCGAGCTCCTCCATGCCGCCGATGAGGAAGAGGCGCGGCTGATCCTCCGGGGCCATCGACACGAAGGCGTCGAGGGCGTCGAGCATAGAGGCAGGGTTGGCGTTGTAGCAATCGACGTAGACCCAGCGACCGGCGTGGTCCTGGACCTGCTCGCCGCGAAGGGCGGCGGGTTGCCAGTTGTAAAGACGACGCTGGGCCTCCTCGGGAGTGACGCCGAGCCAGAGCGCGGTGGTGAGGGCGAGCGCGGCGTTGTGAGCCATGCCCTCGGAAACGCGACGGCAGACGAAGGTCAACTCGACGGGTTTGCGAGAGCCGGTGATGTTCGGCGCGATCACGATCCGGGTCTCGGAGCCGGAGTTGGTGATCACCGGAGCGGAGACGATGCCCGGGGACGGGAAGGTGCGGAACTCGTGATAATTCAGGCAGCCGACGCCAAACACGCGGAGGCCGCCGGCGGGGACGGCGGCGGGCAGCAGGGCCTTTTCGCGGGCGACCTCAGCCAAGGAACCGAGCGTGGCGAGGTGGGCGGGGCCGATGAGCGTGACGACGGCGTGGTTGGGGCGAATCATGCCGGCGAGCACGGACATCTCGCCCTTCCCTCCGATGCCCGCCTCGACGACGGCGAACTTGTGGGCGGTGGGATCGAGCCGGGTGAGCGTGAGCGGCACGCCCAGGTGGTTGTTGAGATTGCCGGAGGTCGCCAGAACATCGCCGGGCGAGGAGGAAAGCAGGAGGGCGAGCAGTTCCTTGGTCGAGGTCTTGCCCGCGCTGCCGGTGACGCCGATCACCTGCCCGGGGAACGCCTGGCGGTGCGCGGCGGCGATGGCCTGAAATGCGGCGAGGGGCGAGTCGACCACGAGCTGCGGCAGATCCACATCCGGGCTCGGGGTCGAGACGAGCGCGGCCGAGGCGCCGGCGGCCTGCGCGGCGGCGAGGTAGGCGTGGCCGTCGCGACGGGCGGTCTTGAGCGCGACGAAGCAATCGCCGGGGGCGAGATGGCGCGTGTCGACGGAGAAGCCGGTGACGGGATGATCGGCGGACGGGGTTCGGGTCCAGTTTCCTCCGGAGACGGAGGCGAGAAACCTTGGGGAGAATACGGGCATCAGGCGGGGGGGTTGGGGCGCAGGCGCTTGAGGTTGATCAGTTCGCGCACGACCTGGCGGTCGTCGAAAGGAGTGATGGTGTCGGCGAATTCCTGGTAGGTCTCGTGGCCCTTGCCGGCGACGAGGAGGCAGTCGCCGGGTTTGCAAAGGTCGAGGGCGAGGCTGAGCGCGCGGCGACGGTCCTCGATCCAGGTGAACTTTTCCGGGCGGGTGACGCCGGCGCGCATGTCGTCGAAGATGGCGGCGACCGTTTCGCCGCGGGGGTTGTCGGCGGTGGCGAGGGCGATGTCGGCGCCCTCCTCTACCGCGTGAACCATGAGCGGACGCTTGGTGCGGTCGCGATTGCCGCCGCAGCCGAAGACGCAGATGACCCGGCCGGGCGTGATGGCGCGGAGCATGCCGAGGGCGTTGCGCAGGGCGTCGTCGGTGTGGGCGTAGTCGACGAGGACGTTGAAGGGCTGGCCTTCCTCGATGCGCTCCATGCGGCCGGGCACGCCGCCGAAGACGGCGAGGCGGGCGAGGAAAGCGTGGGGATTGCGGCCGAGGCCGTAGGCGGTGGCGGCGGCGGCGAGGACGTTGGCGACGTTGTAGCGGCCGAGCAGCGGCGAACGCACGCGGGCTCGGCCCTCGGGCCAGACAAGCGTGAAGGTGGTTTCCTTGAAGCCGAGCTCGACATCCTCGGCGCGAACCTGGGCCTCCGCCGATTCGCCGTAGGCGATGACGCGCGAGGCGCCGGCGGGAACCATACCGATGAGGCGGCGGCCGTGCTCGTCGTCGTGGTTGATCACGCAGACCGGCGGCACGCGGCCGACCTCACCGGTGAAGAGACGAGCCTTCACCTGGAAGTAGGACTCAAGGGTGCCATGGTAATCGAGGTGGTCCTGGGTGAGGTTGGTGAAGACGGCGGCGGCGAACTCCATGCCGAGCACGCGGCGCTGGTCGATGCCGTGGGAGCTGACCTCCATGGCGGCCTCGCGGCAGCCGGCGTCGCGCATCTGGGCGAGCATGCCGAAGATGTCGGGCGCCTCGGGCGTGGTCTTGAACGAGGGAACGGTGCGGGCGCCGAGATCGTAGCTGATCGTGCCGAGCAGGCCCACGCGCGGGCCGTCCTCGAGGAAGTGTTTGATTAGATGGGTGACGGTCGTCTTGCCGTTGGTGCCGGTGACGCCGACCACCCGCATGTCGTGATCGGGGGCGCGGTGGACGCGACGGGCGGCCCGCGCGAGCGCGGCGCGGGGATCGGCGACCTGGATGAAGGTTACCTTCGCCGGCGCGGCGGCGGGAGCGGCGTTGGAGACGATGGCGACGGCGCCGCGGCTCAACGCTTCGGCGACATGCGTGGAGCCGTCGGTGCGCAGACCGGGCAACGCGAAGAACACGTTGCCGGGCACGACGCGACGGCTGTCCATCACGATGCCCGCGGCCGGCCGGTCGAGCGGGCCTCGCGAGGCGAGGATCTCGCCGTCGGCAAACAGATCGGAAAGCGACGGGGCCATTTGGAGAGCGCGTTGAGAAGGTGAGAACGGAGCGGAGGAGCCGGGGTTCCCCGGGGACGGACGGGAGGGCGGTGTCCGGCGTCGGCCGGAGGCGGGAGCGGGCTCGGGAACGGAGGCGAGCGACGCCTCGAGATCGTTGATCGCGGAAGCGGCGAACGCGCGAACGAGGGAGTAATCCTGGACGAGGTAGCCGATCATCGGGCGCCTCCATTCGCGCCGGACTGGGCGACAAGCGTGGAGGGCACGGCCGTCGCGACGGGCTTGATGTCGAGATACTGGATGAGTTGCTCGGCGATCTTCTTGAAACTGGGCGCCGCGACGACCGAGCCGTAGGCGGTGCCGCCACCGGGCGGGTGGCCGTCGTCGACGATCACGGTGATGACGACGCGCGGGCGGCTGGCGGGGAAAAAGCCGGCGAAGGAGCCGATGTGGTTTCGCTCGGAGTAGCGGCCGTTGATGAGTTTTTGAGCGGTGCCGGTCTTGCCCGCGACCTCATAGCCGGGGATGGCGGCGCCCTTCGCGGTGCCGTCGGGCGACGCGACTTTCTGAAGCATGCGCGCCATGGTCTCGGCGGTGGGCGGGGCGATGACGGTGCGGCGGACGGCGGGCTTGAACGTGTAGACCGGCTCGCCGGCGGTGTCGCGCACCTGATAGATGACCTGCGGACGCAGGAGATTTCCCCCGCTCGCGATGGCGCCCATCCCGTAGTGGATCTGGAGGGGCGTGGCGGCGATCGAGTAGCCGGCCGGAATGCGCGTGATATCGATACCGGACCACTTGGAGGGATCGGCGAGGAGCCCGGGCTCCTCGCGGCCGAGCGGAAAGCCCGAGCGCTCGCCGAAGCCATAGGCGCGGGCGTAGTCGTAGAGTTTCCGATCACCGAGCAGCATGCCGACCTGCGCCGTGCCCACGTTGCTGGAATGGCTGATCACCTCCGCGAGCGTGAGCGGATGGTCGTAGCGGTGGTCGTCGCGCATGAAGCGGCGCGGCTTCCCGTTGTAGAGGATGCTGTCGATCGTGCAGTTGAAGCTGGTCGCGGGGGTGACGAGGCCCTCGTTGAGCGCGCCGGAGGTGGCGACGATCTTGAAGGTCGAGCCGGGCTCGAGGAGATCGGTCGCGGCGATGTTGCGCTGCTTCTCGAGCGGCGTGGTGGAGAACTGGTTGAGATCGTAGCTCGGGTAGTTCGCGAGGCCGAGGAGGAAGCCGCTATGGGCATCGCTGACGATGATGGTGGCCTTTTCGGGACGGAACTTTCCGACCAAGGCGTCGAGCTCCTGCTCGACGATGTGCTGCACGGCGGTGTCGATCGAAAGGATCACGCTCCAACCATCGGAGGCGGGGACCTCGCGCTCGCGAAACTCGGCGCGCTCGACGCGCTTGCCGTCGCGCTCGATCTCGCGCCAGCCGACGATGCCGCGGAGGTAGGTGTCGGCGAAGGCTTCGACGCCGCCGGAGGGAACGTCCTCTTTGTTGACGAAGCCGATGACGTGAGCCGCGAGCGACTTGTGCGGATAAACGCGGCGGTAACGGCGCTCGAAGGTAAGGCCGGTGATCTTGAGCGCGGCGATGCGGGCAAACTGCTCCTCGGTGACGCCCTCGCGCAACTTGACGAAGCGCACCCGCGCACGACCGTCGACGGCCTCGTCGCGGGTGTCCTGCTCGACGGGGATATCTTTCCAGGCGGGCGCGAAAAAGGCCTCGATGTCCGAGGGGCTCGCGCCAAGCAGGCCGGCGAGCCGCCCGCGCAGCTCGCGCTGATCGGCCTCGAAGCGCGCGCGGCGCCCGGGCAGTTTCAGCGCCTCGATCTTCTCAGGCACCGCCCAAGGGTCGATCGCGAGCGTGATGTCGGTCTGGCTGGTCGCGAGCAAATCGCCGCGGGCGTCGAGGATGTCGCCGCGGCGGGCGGACTCGACGACGACGCGACGGCGGGTGTCCTGGATCTGGGCCAGGTAGTGCTCGCGCTCGACGACATGAATCTGGACGAGGCGGTGGGCGACGACGCCAAAGCACGCGACGACAACGCCGGATACGAGGTAGAGGCGGATGTTGTGGGCGAATCCGCGGGCGGTCATCGGCTCAGCGCTGCGCGCCTCCTCCGAGGTTGAAGCGGACGGGGACGACGACGCGGCCGTTTTCGGCGGCGAAAATCTCGGCGTTTCGCTTGGCGGCGAGGCGCGTGGTGACGGACTGGTCCACGCGCACGAGGCGGGCCTCGACGGGCGGCACGAGGCCGAGGGCCAGGGCCTGGTTGCGGCGGGCGAGAGCGTCGGGCGACTGCTCGGCGGCGATGGCGCCGCCGGCCTCGGCGATCCTGCGCTCCGTCTCGACGACGCGCTGCTCGAGCACGCGGGTGGTGTTGGCGGAGACGGAAATATCGTGGCGCAGGTCGACGATGGCGAAGCCGAGGCCGCCGCCGACGCCGAGCACGACCAGCGCGGCGACGAGCAGCTGGGTGGCGAAAGCGCGGGGAGGACGGGTGTTCATGGCGGGGAGCCCGGCGGGTAGGGCCGCGGGGGTTTCGGTGGACTAGTTGTGAGTAAGTTTGGGTCGAATACGCGTCGTCCCTCTATGGATACGACTGTGTGTAATCGGTGAATAACTACAGCTTCCTCACCGCGCGAAGGCGGGCGGAGCGGGCGCGGGGGTTCGAGGCGAGCTCGGCGTCGGAGGCGACGGCGGGCTTGCGGGTGAGAAGTTCGGCCACGGCGACGCGAAGATCGGCCGGGCGATGGTCGTCCTGGGACTCGGGGCGGCCGCACAGATGGTTGAAGTAGCGCTTCACCGGGCGGTCCTCGAGGGAATGGAAGGCGATGACGGCGAGCACGCCGCCGGGGGCGAGGGCGGCGAAGGCGGCGGGCAGGGCGCGCTCGAGGGCGCCGAGCTCGTCGTTGACCGCGATGCGGATGCCTTGGAAGGCGCGCGTGGCCGGATGGATCTTCGAGGCGAAGCGGTCGCGCGCGGGGATCGCGTCGGCGATCAGCGCGGCGAGCGAGGCGGTGCGGGCGAGCGCGCCGGTGCCGCGGGCGGCGAGGATGGCGCGGACGACGCGGCCGGCGTGGCGCTCCTCGCCATAGTCGCCGATGGCGCGAAAGAGCATGTCCTCGGTCGCGGTCTCGAGCCAGCGCGAGGCGGGCACGCCGTGGCGCGGGTCCATGCGCATGTCGGCGGGCGCGTCGTTGCGAAAAGAGAAACCGCGCGAGGCGTCGTCGAGCTGGAAGGAAGAGACGCCGAGGTCGAAGAGCACGCCGTCGAGGCCGGAGAAGCCGAGCGAGGCGAGCTGGCCGAAGTCGCGGTCGACGAGTTCGAAGCGGTCCCCGAACTCCTCGCGGAGCGCGGCGGCGCGGGGGCCGGCCTCGGGATCACGGTCGAGCGCGACGACGCGGCAGCCCGGAGCGGACTCGAGGATGGCGCGCGTGTGGCCGCCGGCGCCGAAGGTGCAGTCGAGATAGCGACCGCCGGCGCGCGGCGCGAGGAGCGCGATAGTCTCGCGGAGGAGAACCGAGATGTGACCGGGCGTCGACATGGGGGCGGGCGCGGCGGGTTCAGGAAGCGCGGCGAACATGGTCGGCGGGCCTCCGGGCGGCGTGGACGGGGAGATAAGAGGCGGCGGGTTTCATTTTTCCCGGTGTCCTCAGATCCCCATCCGACGCAGACGGTCGGCGGGCTTTTGCGCGGCGGTGGCGGCCTGCACGCGGTCCCAGTGCTCGGGACTGTAGAGGTTAAACTTGTTCATCGAGCCCACGAGGACGGCGTCCTTGGCGATGCCGGCGTGGGCGAGCAGCTCGGGCGTGAGCATCACGCGACCGGCCTTGTCGAAGGAGAAGGAAAGCGTCTTCGAGAAGAAGTCGGCGGCCGCCTCCTGGGCCTCGGAGTCGGATAGGGCTTTCTCCGCTACGCGCTCGTAGAGCTTTTGCGCCTCAATCGGCGGCAGGACGCTGAGGTATCCGTCGAGTGGAACGACGAGAAACGTGTCCCCTGCCGTGTGCGCAGACCGCCACGCCGACGGAATCGTGAGCCGATTCTTGTCGTCCAACGTGTGCCGGAACGAGCCGGTGTAGAACGGTTTGCCAAAAGAGGACATTTAGAGGTGCCGCGGTGTGCCCCACAACGCCCCATTTCGTCCCATTTTCACCCACTTCGCGCAAGTAAAAAGCCTCCCCCATAGTGCCCCACAGGCAAAAACTTATTCACAAAACCGGGCGCTGTTTACCGAGCGAACCCACGCGACAAGATCGGCGTCGGCGAAACGCCGCACCGCAAACGCCACGGTTTCTCAGGTCCCCGGTCCTCGCATCACCCCGCGTCCCGGGGTTCTGCGCTGGCTCCGCGCCTGAACTTACGCCCCGCCGCTCCGCCCCCCCGCCCCTTTTCCCTTCCCTTGCCTCCCTTTCCAACCACCCCATTCGCCACCCCGTTAATCGGTAGCGACCGGAAAAGAAAGACCGCCGACGAGCGACGAATCGGCTCGGGCGGCGGTCGGTATCGTTCGGGGGCGTCTATCGCAGCTTCTATGGCCGATCACTCAGAGTTGCTGGCGCGCC
>CAMLNJ010000069.1 GCA_946481225.1 uncultured Verrucomicrobiota bacterium
CAAGGTGGAGGCGGGCCGCATGGAGCTGGTGCCTTCCCGATTCTCGCCGGCGCGCGCGATCGAGGACGTCCTGGCCGTGGTGAAGGCCCTCGTCCACCAGAAGGGGATGTCCCTCGCGGTCGACTGCCCGCCCGACTTGCCGTTGCTCCACGCGGATCAGTCGAAGTTCAAGCAGGTGCTCTACAACCTGCTGAGCAACGCGGTGAAATTCACGCCCGAGGGCGGCAAGGTCGCGGTGAGCGTCCGGCTGACGGCTCCCGGCGGCGAGGAAGGGCGCGGCGAAAAGACCGCGCTGCTCGTGTCGGTCGCGGATTCCGGCATCGGACTGAAGGCGGAGGATCTGCCGCGTTTGTTCCGGGAGTTCGAGCAGATCGATTCCACCTACGCGCGGAAGCAGAGCGGCACCGGGCTCGGGCTCGCCTTGAGCCAAAAGTTGGCCGAGCTGCACGGAGGCCGTATCTGGGCCGAGAGCGAGGGCGAGGGGCGGGGGAGCGTTTTCCATTTCGAGCTGCCTCTAAAGGGAGCGGGCGCGGATGCGCCGGAGGAGGCGAAGGCGATGGACAAGGCGTCGGCGGGCGAACCCGCGGTGGCGAGCGATGCGGCCGACCACGCGGCGAATGGCGCGGCGCATCGACCGTTGGTGTTGGTGGTGGAGGACGACGCGACGGCGAGCACGCTGCTGGCGAGCCACCTTCAGGACGGCGGTTACGAGGTGGTCGTCGCGCGTTCGGGCGGGGAGGCGCTCGCGATCGCGCGGCGGGAGCGGATTTTTGCCATCACGATGGATATCCTGCTGCCGGACCGGCAGGGCTGGGAGGTGTTGGCGGAGCTCAAATCCGAGCCTGAGACGCGCGGCATTCCGGTGATCATCGTCTCGATCACGGATGACAAACAGCTAGGCCTCAGCCTCGGCGCGGTGGATTTTCTGGTGAAGCCGGTGCGCCGGGAGGAGTTGCTCGAGGTGGTGCGACGCGCGGGGCGGGAGGCGGGGCGGCCGGTGCGCAAGGTGCTGGTCGTGGACGACGAGCCGGGCTCGGTCGAGCCGGCGGTGGAACTGCTCCGCGGCCATGGCTGCGAAGTGGAGCAGGCGACGGATGGCTCGGCGGGGCTGGAGCGCCTGGCGGGGGCGTTGCCCGATTTGCTTATCCTGGACCTGCTGATGCCGGGGATAAACGGCTTCGATGTGGTGGACCGCCTGCGCGCGGATCCGCGGACGGAGCGGCTGCCCGTGCTGGTCTACACGAGCAAGGATTTGACCGCGGAGGAGCGGGCGCGTCTGTCGCGCCAGGTCCAAGGCATCACCGCGAAACCGGCGCCTGATCGCCTGCTGGCGGAGCTGAAGCGTGTGTCGGAGCAGACGCAGATCGTGAAACAAACGCTGTCATCATGAACAACGCGCGCATCCTGGTGGTGGAGGATACGCCGGCGAACCTGGAGCTGGTGACGGATTTGCTGGAGACGGCGGGGCATCGCGTGCTGACCGCGACGGCGGCCGAACCGGGGCTGGAGCTGGCGCGGCGGGAGCGGCCCGACCTTATCCTTATGGACGTGGGCCTGCCGGGAATGGACGGGCTGGAGGCCGCGCGTCGCTTGCGGGACGACCCCGCGACGGCGGAGATCCCGGTGGTGGCGCTCACGGCGCACGCGATGCGCGGCGACGAGGCGCTGGCGCGGGCGGCGGGATGTCGCGCCTACCTCAGCAAGCCGATCGACACGCGGAATTTTGCGCGCCGCGTCGCCGAGCTGCTTGCGACTCGCGAGCCGGATCCCTCTCGAAACCCATCCTGAACTTCGTCCCGAAACCGCCATGAACACGCGCCCCGTGCCTTATCCCTCTTCCCCTGCGGGCTTCAACGCCGGCGACGGGGGCGACGGCGCCGCGGGACGCGTGCTCGTGGTGGACGACGAGGCGCAGAATCGGGAGTTGCTGCGGGACGTGCTGGAACTTCGCGGCTATACGGTGGACGAGGCGGCGAACGGAGCGGACGTGTTCGAATGCATCACGGCCGGGGAGCCGGACGTGGTGCTGCTAGACGTGGCGATGCCGGTGGTCGACGGACTGGCGGTTTGCCGCCGCTTGAAGGCGGACGCCCATCTGGCGGCGATTCCGGTGATCATGGTGACCGCGCATGCGGGCCGCCATGATCGGTTGGCCGGCATCGAGGCCGGGGCGAACGATTATCTGACCAAACCCGTGGACGCGCAGGATCTGGTGCTGCGGGTGCGCAACGCCGTGGCGTCGAAGCGCCAGCACGACGAACTGCGGGCGAACTACGCGCGGTTGCGCGAGCTGGAGCATTTGCGCGACAGCCTCACGCACATGGTCGTGCATGATCTGCGTTCGCCGTTGTCCGTTGTGTTGATGGCGCTCGAACTCCTGAAGGCGAAGGCGGCGGGCAGGTGGAGGGAGGACGATCTGGAGTGCCTGGTGCGGTGCGAAGTCGGCGCGAAGCTCATGAAGGAGATGATCGCCACGCTGCTGGACGTGAGCCGATTCGAGGCGAAGTCGATGCCGCTTTCGCCCACGCAGATCGACCTGAGGATTCTGGCGGGCGCGGCGCTGGAGTCGCTTCGTCAGGTGGCGGAGCGGCGAGGCATAGGGCTGGCGATCGAGGCGGAGGAATCGGTGCGGGCGCGCTGCGACACGGAGATCATCCGGCGCGTCTTGGTGAACCTGCTGGACAACGCGCTGAAGTTCACGCCGCGGCAAGGTGGGATCGTGGTGGGCGTGCGTCGGATCGACGGAGATCGGGCGCGGCTTTCGGTGCGCGACGGGGGGCCGGGCATCGCGGAGGAGCATCGGAGCCGGATATTCGAGAAGTTTTCCCAAATCGCCGCGGTGGACGCCCGCCGCGGCACCGGCCTGGGACTGGCCTTTTGCAAGCTGGCCGTCGAGGCTCACGGCGGGGAAATCGGCGTGGAGAGCGAAGCGGGGAAAGGCAGCGTGTTTTGGTTTACGCTGCCGTGCGGGGGCTCTTCCGACGTGGAGCGGCTCAAGGCGGCGACGGTGAGCTAGAGCGCTTCAAATAGAACTGTAGCCGCTCCCGTGTCGGGCGCGTTATTGACCGTCGAGGGCACGGCCGACACGGCCGTGGCTACAATTGAATTCGAAACGCTATAGCCCCCTGCCCGCGGCGCCGGCATCGGCGGCGCATTCCTTCACGGCTTCCGTCATGGTCGGATGGGCGTGGAGGGTGCGGGCGAGGTCTTCGGCGCTGCCGCCGTATTCCATATCACTTCGCCGATCACCCACACGCCGGGTGGCGGTTAGTGCATTGCTGGCCGGACGACGTTCAGGCGGAAGAAAAGGCGAGGGGCCTGTTCGTTTGCCTGGCCCATCCAGGTTTCTGTCCCGTCGGTGCCGATCTCGACGCGGACATGCCGGTCGGCGGGATGCCAGTTGGCGAGGTCGGCGGACGTCTGCACTTCATAGGCGAGATCTGGCCGATCAGCAGGCCGTTCGTAGACGAAACTCCAGCCCGCCCCGTCATGGACCACGGCGCCGGCCGAGGCGCCGATGGGCTCATGAGGCTGGATTCCCAAGGCGTATTTCAAGAGGTTGGGCGCGGTGTCGGGGCCGAGCACGGCTAGGGGAGCGCTGATCGCGGCATCCGCCAATTCGGCGGTCGTGAAGCCGCGCAGGCGCCACGTCTCGAAACGTTCGGCGAAGCCCAAGCTAAATGGGGCGGAAATCGCCTCGCCCGCGCCGCTCACGGCGCGAACTTCGTAGGTGCCTTCCTGAGCTGCGGCGTTGGCCGTGAGGGTGAGCTGCGGGCCGCTGATGCCGACGATTTCGGCGCCATTGCGATACCAGCGGTAATAAATCGCGTTGGACGCGGCCGCAGTGAACGTCACCGCCTGGTCGGGAATGGTCGTGGCCGAGGCGGGCGTGGAGACAAAAGAGGGAAGGATGTCGGCCGAGGCATCGCGCACGGCCACGCTGTAATTAAAACCAGCGGAAATGAGAGCGGCGGACGAAAGACCGGGCGGCAGGTCGGCGTTCGGGCTATTCGCTGGTCCCGAGATCCGGATGGCGCCGTCGGCGGCGCGGGCGAGGATGTGGGCGCCGTAGGCGGAAATTTCGCTGACGAGACCGAGAGCGGCGTTTGGCGTGGTTCCGGTTGGCCCCAGCACCGCGCCGTCGGAGCGTAAAGCGTAGGAGCTGCCTGCGATTGCCGTGATGCCGTTCCAATCCGAGAACGGATTCCAGCCGGCCAAAGAGAACTGAATCGAGGCCACCGTGCCGTCGGCGCGCAAGGCCAGCAAACGGTCGATGTCTCCGGAGATCGCGATGATGTTTTTTAGCGTGTTCGTGGTGACCGGATGTGAACCTAGCCATCCGACTACCGTCCCATCCCGTTTCAGGGCGAACGAGTGGTAGCCGGCGCTAAGCGAGATGACATCGGTGAGGCCGGCGGGAACGTAGCGCTGCCCGGAACCGTTGATGTTCCACGAGATCACGGTGCCATCGGCCCGAAGCGCCATCATATGCGTGGTTCCGGCGGCAATGGCCACCACGTCGTGTGCGGCGGCCGGTGGCGGAGCTATGCCGGTGGCGGGTCCCCAAGCGGTTACGGTGCCATCGGCCCTGAGCGCCATCGTGTAGTTGTAACCGCCTGCGACGGTGATCACCCGGCCCAGGTCCGAGGGGACGGTGCTGGGATGCGCGCCCCACACCACGACTTGTTGCTGCTCCGGCACCACATACACCCAGACGAAGGCGCGGCCGATTCCCCCGCCGTGGGAATCCACGACCTCCAACTCGTAGCGGCCTCCGTCGAAGGTGGTGACGGAAGGAATGATATACGATGCCCCATCAGCGCCGAGAGGCCGGCCGTTTTTGGTCCAACGGCGGGTGAGGGCTCCGTGCCCGGTCATGGTGGCCTCGATATTGAGGGCTTGGCCGGGCGCGAGGACGTGTCGAACGGGGACCGAGAAGGCGACCGCCGGCGGGGGGACCACTTCGACGGTGACCGGATCGCTGGTGACCGAGCCGAATGAATTGGTCGCGATGAGGCGATAGACACCGGAGTCGGATATTTGCGCGGCGCCGAAGCTCAGGGATGGGCCGGATGCTTGTGGATAGGGGGCTTCGTTTTTGCTCCATGCGAAGCCGAGTTCGCCGCCGGTGGCCTCTACGCCGACGCGCGCGGACGTGCCGGCGGTGATGTATACCGGAGAGACTGGAACAGTCACGGCGGGAGCCCCGTCGCGGGATGAGTCGCGCACGGCCAGGGAAAAGGCGCCGCCCGCGGTGAAGAGGCGCACGTTTTGGAGCAAGGGCGGCGTCGCGGTCTGGCCGGAACCACTGTCTCCCCATGCGACGACCGTGCCGTCTGCGGTGAGCGCGAGGGTGAAGTTACCGGACGCGCGGATGGCGACGACGTTTCGCAGCCCTGCGGGCGGGGTGGACTGCCCGTGGGTATTCGAGCCCCAGCATACGACGGTGCCATCGGACTCCAAGGCGACGGCGTGGCTGCCGCCCATGGCGATGGCCACCACGTCGCGCAGGGTCTGGGGCACGGACAGATTGCTGGAAGCGACGACCCGGCCGTCCGCCAGCAGGACCAACGAATCGTAATCGCCGGCGGCGACCGCGACCACCCCGGTCAGACCGGAGGGGAGGCTTCCCAAGGTAGGTCCCACTTGCAGCACGGTGCCGTCGGCTTTGATGGCGAGGGCGTGATCTCGGCCGGCGGCGATGTCGATAATCCCGGTTGCGGTGGACGGGACGACCATGTTCCCCTGGTAGTTTCTTCCTGCGGCGACGAGGGTGCCGTCGGCTTTCAGCGCGAGCGAAAAATTGTAGCCGGCGGCGATCGCGACCGCGTCCGAGGTGTAGAGATTGAGTTGCCCCTGTGATCGATCCCCCCAGGCCGAAACCGTGCCGTCGGCTTTTAGCGCCAGTGCGTGATTGCCGCCGGCGGAGACCGCGACGAGGTCTGGAGAGAATGCGAGCCCGTCGCCGCGCTGGCCATAGTTGTTGGCGCCCCAGCCGACGAGCTTGGTGCCAGCGACAGGGAGGAGCACATGGGCGAAAGCGCGGGCAACGAGGCCGTTCGCGTCCGTGACCTCGACCACGTAGTGACCGGCGTCGTTCGAGGTCGCTGGATCGCGCGTGAGGGTTGGGCCGGTGACGGCGTCCACCACCCGGCCGTTGTGTTTCCAGCGGTAGCTGAGAGGGCCGGTCCCGGTCGCCGAAACGGCGAGTTCCAAAGGCTGACCCAACGTCAGCAACTGTCGTGCGGGCGGGGTGGAAACCAGGGTGGGCGGCGGTATGACGGTGAGAACCGCGTCGGCGCTGGTGGCGGTGCCGAGCGAATTTGTGACCCTGACCGAGTAGGTGGCCACGCTCGCGGTCTGGCCCGCGCCGGCGACGAGCGAGGGATTTTTGGCCATGGGCACGGCGGTTCCGTTTTTATACCATTGGTAGGCGCAAAGGCCGGACGCGGAAGTGATCCCGACGGTGAACGTGGTCGTGGATCCCGCCAAGATGGTTCGTGACGCGGGATCGGCCACGATCATGGGTGCGGTGTCGAGCGAAGCGTCGCGCAGGGCCAGGGCGTGGCGTGTGCCCGCCGCGATGGCGGTTATGCGTGTCGCCCCGGCCGGCGGCGCGGCGAGATCGCCCCAGGCGACCACGGAGCCGTCCGCCTTCAACGCCAGCGCGCCGCCACCGGCGGCGATCGAGACGACATCGGCCAGGCCGGCGGGCACGTCGTGATAGAACCCCCAGGCGACCACCGTGCCGTCGGCTTTCAGTGCCAGGGAGAAGGAGGCGCCGGCGGCGATGGCGATCACATTGCCGAGGCCGGATGGAACGGTGCTCCGCCCGAAAGTATTGTCACCCCAGGCCACCACGGTGCCATCGGCTTTGAGCGCGAGGGAATGTTGATAGCCCGCTGAAATCGCGACGACCTGCTCGAGGCCGGAGGGAACCACTGCCTGGCCGTAATTCGAGCCATACGGGTTGGTTTCCCTCCAAGCCACGACGATGCCGTCGGCTTTCAAGGCGAGGGAATGGTCGTAGCCGGCGGAAATGGCAATGACACTGGAAAGGTCGGATGGAACCGGTGCGGCGGGAGGGTCGAAGGACGAGCCCCAGCGAATGACGGTGCCGTCGGCGCGCAGAGCGAGTTTGTGCAGATAGCCTTCCGAAATGGCCGCGATGTTCGCGGTTGCGGGATCGGTCAGCGCTGTCGGCAGCGGAATCTGGTCGTAGGCCGCGTTTCCCCATTCCACGACGGTGCCATCCTTTTTTAGTCCGAAGGAACCGGAGCCGCCGGCTGCGATGGAGACGAGGTCGATGACGGAGGCCGGGACGTCGAGCTGTCCGTAGGCTGCATCACCCCAGCCGCCGGCTCGGGGAGAGGGCGTCGCCAGGAGGACGTGGCTGATCGTCCGGGTGATGGCGCCGAGCGTGTCGGTGATCTCGGCGACATAGACGCCGGCATCGGCGCGGGAGACGGAGGCGCGGGTGAGCGTCGGGCCGGTCTCGCCGGGCAGCTCCCGGTTGTCCTTTCTCCACTGGTAGCTCAGGTCACCGTCGTCGACGGCGCCCACCGTCAAGGTGAAGGATTGGCCGGTCTCGACGACGAGGCGCGAGATGGGGGAGCTGGTGATCACCGGCGCGGCCCGGGCGAACGAAAGCAGGAAGACGCAGAGGAGGCCCAGCCGCAGGCCGGGCAAAAAGTGTTGGAGACGAAACATGGGGGATGCGGAGCCTGACCGGGCGTGTGGCATCTTCATTGGCGGGCGATAAAAGTCGGCGGGGGTATGAGTCATTGGAGACGGGACATATGTGGAGCGAAGGTTTCCACCGGGACTACACCCGACCGCGTCGCTTTATTACGGAAAATCTGGAGGAAGAATCGACGGACTTCTGTTGCTCGGTGCCTAACACGCCCAGCCGCACCCAAAACTGGCCTGTCGGGAATCTTGGGGGGGCACCGACGGTCAGGTCCGAACGTGGTGGCGGCTCGATACACACGGCCGAACGGTGCGGCAGGCGAAGGTGACGAACACGAAAGGCTCGGCCGGATCCGCGGGCGGGACGGCAAGAAAACGGGAAGGAGGTGTCGGGAGCGCGCGATGGCGCAGGGATGGGGAGGGGTGCAAAAGCAAAAGCCCGCGAGGCGGCGGCGCGCCCGCGGGCTGGAGGGAACGGCCGGCACGGCCGTTGCTACACGAAACGGGTGTCGGGTCAGAGCGCGTGGATGGCGCTCTTGCTGACGGCCATCGCGGCTTCCTTTACGGCCTCGGTCATTGTCGGGTGGGCGTGGATGGTGCGGGCGAGATCCTCGGCGCTGCCGCCGTATTCCATGTGAGTGACGATCTCGCTGATCAGTTCGCCGGCGTTTTTGCCGAGGATCTGGGCGCCGAGGATCTTGTCGGTCTTGGCGTCGGCGATGATCTTCACGAAGCCGTCCCCGGCGTCGTTGGCGAGGGCGCGGGCGTTGGCGGCGAAGTTGAACTTGCCGACGTTGACCGCGATGCCCTTGGCCTTGGCGGCGTCCTCGCCGAGGCCGACGGTCGCGATCTCCGGCTCGGTGTAGATGATGGCGGGCATGAGGTCCCAGTTCACGTGGCCGTGTTTGCCGGCGATCCACTCGGCGACGGCGACGCCGTCCTCCTCGGCCTTGTGGGCGAGCATGGGGCCGTCGATCACGTCGCCGATCGCCCAGACGCCGGGGGCGGTGGTGCGGAGATGGGAGTCGACCTTGATGCGTTTCTTGTCGGTGAGCTCGACTCCGGCCTTGGCGAGATCGAGACCGTCCGCGTAGGGGCGGCGGCCGACGGCGACGAGGACCTTCTCGGCGGGGACTTCGAGGACCTTGCCGTCGCGCTCGGCGAGGAGGATCTGCTTCTTGGCGTCGTAGCCGGTGACTTTGGCGTTCACCTCGATTTTGAGGCCCTGTTTTTGGAGGATGCGCGTGTAGTTGCGGACTACGTCGTCGTCGCTCGTGGCGGCGATCTTGGGCAGGAATTCGACGATGGTGACCTCGGCGCCGAGGCGGGCCCAGACCGAGCCGAGCTCGAGGCCGATGGCGCCGCCGCCGACGACGGCGAGGCTCTTCGGCACGGAGGCAAGGGTGAGAGCTTCGGTGCTGGAGAGAACGGTCTCGCCGTCGAACTTGAGGAAGGGCAGCTCGACTGGAGCGGAGCCGGTGGCGATGACGATGTTCTTGGCGGTGAGCGTCTGGTCGCCGACCGCGAGCGTGTTGGCCGAGGTGAACTTGGCCTCGCCGGTGATGACGGCGACCTTGCGGGCCTTGGCGAGGGCGGCGACGCCGCCGGTGAGCTTGGAGACGATGCCGTCCTTTTTCTTGAGCATGGCGGCGACGTCGATGGAGACGCCGTCGATCTTAATGCCGTGTTCGGCGGCGTGGCCTTTGGCGAAGGTGTAGTGCTCGGAAGAGGCGAGGAGGGCTTTGCTCGGGATGCAGCCGACGTTGAGGCAGGTGCCGCCGAGGGTGGCGCGTTTCTCGACGAGAGCGACCTTGAGGCCGAGCTGCGCGGCGCGAAAGGCGCAGACGTAGCCGCCGGGCCCGGCGCCGATGACGATGAGGTCGAAAGAAGAGGGGGAGGACATGGATGATCTTTCTCTAGATTCTTTCTCTTACTCTTTCTCCCTCTCTGTTCCCGAACCGGAGAAAGAGAAAGATAAAGATTTAAGAGAAAGAGTGGGTCAGACCGAGAGCAGCAGGCGGGTGGGGTCCTCGATGGCCTGCTTGACCTTCACGAGGAAGGTGACGGCTT
>CAMLNJ010000070.1 GCA_946481225.1 uncultured Verrucomicrobiota bacterium
CGCCCATCAGGAGGACGTTCTCGTCGCGCTCCATCTCCTCGGACATCGCCTGGTTGAGCGCCTCGCGATACGGGATGACGGCCATCGGCTTCGGCTCACTCCTGCGGGATGTACGGGGCGACGGTGATGTCTTCGTAAACGGCCTCGATCTCCGGCTCGGGGGCGTTCTCGGCGAAGACCGAGAGCGTGCGGGGCGTCACGCCGGAGAAGCGGCGAACGGAGACGGCGAGCTGCCACTGGTCGGAGACGCGCGCGAGGGAGGCGGAGAGGAGGGCTGCCTGCTCGCGGGGGGCGGGGGCGGACGGAGGGAAGGCGAGGGCGACGCCGGGCGGGAGGGGTTTGGAAAAATCGGTGCCGAGCCAGCCCTGGGCCTGGTGGTCGCCGAGGAAGAGGATGCGTCGTTCGCGGGCGGGGGAGGCGGCGAGGATGTCGCCGGCGAGGCGGAGAGCGGGCTCGGCGCGGGTGGATTCCCAGCCGGGGGCGAGGGCGTCGAGCGCGGCGAGGGCGGCGGCGGTGTCGCGCGTGGGCGCGACGAGCCAGGTCGGACGCGGGTTCATGAGGAGTATCCCGAGGGTGTCGCCGGAGCGGACGGGGCCGAGTTGCTCGCGGGCCCAGCGGAGGGCGGCGGGCCAACGGCCCTCGGCTTGGAGGGAAAAGGAGTTGTCGACGACGAAAATGGTGGCGCGGGCGGCGGCGGAGGGGGGCGAGCCGAAAAAGGGGCGGGCGAAGGCGAGGGCGAGGAGGGCGAGGGCGAGGCAGCGGAGGGCGAGGACGACGCGGCGGCGGAGCCGGTGTTTGCGCTCGTCGGCGCGGGTGGCGGCGAGGAAGCGGAGCGCGGGAAAGGGCACGGTGCGCACGACGCGCCGGCGGATGAGGTGGAGCGCGAGCGGGACGGCGAGGGCGAGCAGGCCGAGGAGGAAGGCGGGGGCGAGGAGACTCACGTGGTGAAAATGACCGATGACGAATGTCCGATGACCAACGGGCGGAGGCGGGGAGCGACGGGAATGTCGGTGAAAAATGGATACGACGCTTGTCAGGGTTTGGCGGAGAGGATCTTGGCGCGGTCGGTCGGAGTAAGGGCAGGGTTGGCCTCGACCCAGGCGCGGGCGCCGTCGGGGTCCTTGGTGAGCCATTCCTTCACATGACGGGAGAGGGTGGAGACGCGGAGCTTCGGGTCCTGGATTTTGGCGTAGAGATCGGCGGTGGTGGCGCGGGGGGCTTTGTCATCCCAGCGGCCGGCGAGGGCATCGAGGTAGTAGGAGGTGTAGCCGCTGTTTTCGGGGCCGGTGGCCGAAGTCTCGACCCAACGGAGCGCGGCCTCGGGATCGGTCTTGGCCCAGCGGTGGAGGAGCTCGGTGTCGCCGCCGAGGTAATTTCGGCCGGTCGCGTTTTTCTGGGCGGCAAGCCATTGGAGCGCGGCGGCGGGATCGCGGGCACCCCAGGCGGCGGCGATGGCGTCGGCGGCGGCGCGTCGGGCGTTGTCGTCGGCGAGGGTGTGCAATTCCGCGATGGCGGCCTGCGGATCGTCGCGGGCGATTTCGCCGAGGAGCGCGCCATGCACGGTGGCGGAGGCTTCGTTCACCCCGGGTTCGGCGGCATGTTGCTTCATCCAGGCGAGGGCGGCGTCGGAGTTGATTTTGGCCCAGGATCCGAGGAGTTCGGCGAGGCGGCGGGAGCGATTGGCGCCCTCGGGCAGGGCGAGGGTGAGCGGGAGGGAGCGCTCGGGGTATTCGGAATAGGTGATGCTGGACGCGTTCTCGATGAGGTTGAGGCGCAGGTCGGGATCGGGGAGCTGGCGAAGCCAGGCCTGCAGGTCGTCGGGGTGGCTGGAACTCCAATTCAGGAGGATGTCTCGCATGACGGAGGCGCGATTGGCGACGCCGGGAGCGGAGACGATCGCGTCGGCGACGGCACGGCGGGAGGCGGGCGAGCCGTCGTCGAGGTTGGGAAACCAGTTGGCGACATTGGTGTTTCCGTCGCGCGGTTGGGCGAGGAGCCAGGCGACGGCGGCGGAGGGGTCTTGTTTGACCCAGGTGGAAATGACCTCGCGCAAGGTGTAGAAGCCGCGGCCGTTTTTCCAGAGTTCCGGCGCAAAGGCGCGGAGGGTGCCGGCGGGGTCTTTTTTCCCAAGCGTGCGGAGGACGGAGGCGAGCATGGATTCGCGGAACGCGTCGCCGCGGGAGCGGGCGAGCTCAAGGGCGCGGGTGGGATCTTTCTCGGCGAGAGCGGCCAGGGTCTGGCCGGCGAAGCGGCCGGCGTGTTTTTCGTCGGGGAGGGCGCAGGCCCAGGCGGCGGCCGCGGCGGCGTCTTGCGCGGCCCAGGCGACGAGCGCCTCTTGGGCGAGGTCGAAGGATTTTTCGCCTTGGGCGAAGGCCCAGCGGGTGGCGGCGGAGGCGTCCTGGGTGGTCCAGGCGGAAAAGGCGATGCGGCGGAGGCGCAGGTCGTCGTCGGAGCTCGAGCGGGAGAGTCCGTCGACGAGGCGCGGGAAGGCGTCGGCGGGGAGCTGGAGGAGCAGGGCGCGGAGGCCGGCGGCGCGAGTGGCGTAGGCGGCGGGGCGGCCGTCGGGGCCGCGGAGCGCGAGCCAGGCGGAGACGGCGGCGGAGGCCGGGTTTCGCTCGAGCAGAGGCGGCGTGGCGGCGTCGCGCCAGGACCAGGCGGGAAGAGAGCCGGGAGCAGGGAGCGAGGAGCGGGGAGCGGCGAGCCCGGATGCGGGGCCCGGGGGGCGGAGGGCGAACCAGGTGGCGGTGCCGCCGAGGATGAGTCCGAGACCCAGGGGGAGGAGCGGGGAACACATGGCGGGCTAGTAGTTGGCTCCGCTTTGAGTGAGGAGTCGGGCGGCGGCCTCGGGGGAGAGCGCGTCGCTGGATTCGATCCAGGCGCGGGCGGCTTGGACGTCGGAACGAAGCCAGGTGGAGAGATGGGCGGAGAGGATGCGTTCGCGGATGGCGGGGTCCTGGACCTGGGCGAGCTGGTTGGCGTAGGCGGCGCGCGGCGGGGGATCGGGTCGCTCGTCGTAGCCGAACCAGTAGCTGTTCGTGACGGCGTTGATGGCGTGGTCGCGTTGGGATTTGTCGGGGAGGGTCTCGGCCCAGGCGAGGTAGGCGAGCGGGTCTTTGCGGGCCCAACCGGAGGCGACGCTTTCCATCTGGGAGCGTAGTTGCCAGTCGCGAGGGAGATTTTGGGATGTCGGCGGGACTTGTTGGGCCAGCCAGCGGGTGGCTGCGGCGGGGTCGGTCTTGGCCCAGTTGGCGGCGAGCTGGATGGCGGTCTCGCCGCGGGTGGAGTCGGCGGGCAAGGCCTGCCAGCGGGCGAGGGCGGCGTTGAGATCGGTGCGGGCGAGGCCGCCGATGAGCGCGCCCTCCATTTTGCGGCGGGCGGTGGCGAGTTCGGGGCCGTCGTGTTTGCCGAGCCAGTCGAGCGCGGCGTCGGGGTCCTCCTTGGCCCAGCGGGAAAGGCGATCCGAGATCTTTTGGTCGCGATCGGCCGGGTCGGGGAGCTTCTGGACGAGGGCCATGAAGTCGTCGAGTTTGCCTGTCTCGATGTAGCCGAGCGACCGGCTGACGAGATCGCTGCGCTGGGCGACGTCGGTCACGGTGTCGAGCCAGGCGAGGGCGGCGGCGCCGTCGTTGCGGGTCCAGGCGCCGAAGATGCGCTGGAGGGCGGCGTTGCGGCCGGGGAAGTCTTCGCGGCCGGCGATGAGATCGATAACGGGGCGGATGGATTCGGTTTTTTGAGCGAGGTTCCAGCCGATGTTGTTGAGCAAGGACCGGTAGGACTTGTCCTCGGGAACGGGCTGGGCGATGGCCCAGTCGAGGGCGGCCTTGGGGTCGCGGCCCATCCAGGCGACGACGGCTTGCTGCACTTGCCACGATTGGTTGCGTTCGGTCCAGAGTTCGGAGCCGAGGCGTTGGAGGGCGGCGGCGGGGTCGCGTTCGGCCCAGGTGCGGAAGATGGCGCTCTTGGCGGCCTTCGCGAATTCCTCGTCGCCGGCCTGGGCGAGGGCGAGGGCTTGTTGGGGGTCTTTGGAGGCGAGTTGGCCGAGGAGCTGGCTGGAGACATCGCGGCGGAGGGCGGCGTCCGCGAGCGCGCCGGACCAGGCGTAGGCGGCGGTGAAATCGTCGCGCGACCAAGCGATGGCGGCTTGCGAGACGTAGCGGGCGCGGGCGCCGGCATCGATGGCGTCGCCGGGGATGATGGCGATGGCCCAGCGGGCGGCGGCGGGGGCGTCGAGTTCGGTCCATACTTCGAAGGCGGCGCGGCGGAGCTGCGCCTCGGCGTCGCCGACGCGGGTGGCGAGGGTGGCGAAGAGACGTTCGAAATGGGAGTCGGGCAGGAGCGTGAGCAACGCGCGCAGTCGGGAGAGGCGATCCTGGATGTCGGCGGCGGAGGCGTCTTTTGCGAGAGGCGGGAGGGCGAGGTAGGCGTCGAGCGCGGCGTCGGCCTCGGTGGCGGCGAGGAGGGGAGGGAGAACGAGCGAGGAGCCGGGAGCAGGGAGCGGGTAGCCGGAAGCCTCGGACGCCGAGGCGGAGGCGGGGCGGAAATCGGTCGAGGTGGCGAGGTAGCCGGGAGCGCGGAGGCGATGGACGGACCAGGCGATGCCGGAGCCGAGGAGCAGGCCGGCCAGGAGTCCTAAGAAGGGGCGAGCGGTCATGGGGGTGGGGGGATCAGAGTTTTTGCGTGAGGATTTCGGCTTGTTGTCCGGGGGACAGGACCGGACTGGCGTCGACCCACGCGCGGGCGGCGGCGGGGTCTTTGGCGAGCCAGTTCGCGACGTGGCGCTTCAGGGTTTGGAAGCGCAGCTGCGGGTCGCGGATCTTCGCGTAGAGATCGGCGGTGGAGGCGCGGGGGGCGGTTTGGCCGTCGGCTTTGGCGAACGCGGCGAGGTAGGTGTCGCCGAAAGCGCTTGCGACCTGCGGCTGCCTCACGAACCAGTCTTCCACCCAGCGCAGGGCGTCTTCGGGGGCGTTTTTGGCCCATCTCTCGAAGGGCTTGCCTGACTCGCCGATGATGCGGCCGGCCTTTTCCTGTTCGCCCATCATCCATTGAAACGCGGCGGCGGGATCCTCTTTGCTCCAGGAATCGGCGATGGCGAAAACGACGGTCTGGCGGGCCCGGGGATCGGAGAGATTTTGCAATTCGGCGATGGCGAGGCGGGGGCTTTCGCGCGCGAGTTCGCCAAGGAGGGCGACATGCACGGAGGCGGAGGCCTCGGCGACGCCCGGTTGAGATTCATGCGCGCGAATCCACGCGAGCGCGGCGTCCGGCTTCTCACTGGCCCAGCGGGCGAGCCGGCGGGCGATTTGCTCGTCGCGAAGGGCGCCCTCGGGGAGCGCGGCGATGAGCGCGAGGTCTTGGTCGGGCTGCTCGATGGAGGAGCGAATCACGCGTTCGAGAAGAGTGAGGCGGAGGTCGTCGTTCGGGAGGTTTTTCAACCAGGCGAGGGCTTCGGCGGGCTGTGTCGTGCGCCAGGTCGACACGGCGTTGGTCACGAGTTGCGTGCGGTCGGCGCCCGCCGGCAGGGTGAGGAGGGCGTCGGAGATGGCGCGGTGCCAGGCGGGACCGACTTTCTGGAAGTTGATCAGGCAATTCGTGAGGTCACCGCTCGAACGCCGGGGTTGGGCGAGGAGCCAGGTGGCGGTGGCCGAGGGATCCTGGCGAGCCCAGGTCCTGAGCGTATCCAGCAGAATGAAGACGCCTTTGCCATGCTCCCAGAGCGGGGGGCCGAAGGTGTGTATCGTGCCGGCGGGGTCTTTGGCGCCCAACGCGGAGACAAGAGGTGTCAGGACATCCGCCCGAAAGCCGTCGCCGCGTGAAGCGGCGAGCGCCAAGACGGCCCCGGGATCGACCGCGGCCAGCCTGGCGAGCGTGACGCCGGCGAGGTCGCGGGCGATTCTGGCGTCGGGAACGGCGCAGGCCCAGACGGAGGCGGAGCGGGGATCGAGCTCGGCCCAGGCGGCGGCGGCTTCGCGGGCCAGCTGAAGCAGCTCTTCGCCTCCCTCCCGCCCGGCCGCCCAGCGCGCGGCGGCGGCGGGCTCTTTTTCCACCCACGCGGCGAAGGCGACGCTTCGGAGGCGGGCGGCGTGGCGGTCGTCGGCGCGGAAGAGCGGATCGAGCAGACGCGGAAACGCTTCCTGCGGCAGGCGCAGGAGGAGGGCGCGCAGGCGATCCACCTGCGCGGCGTAGCCCGGCGCGGGCCCGGCGGGCGCGCGCCAGGCGAGCCAGGCGGCGATGGCGTCGGCGGCGGAATGGATGGCGAGCGGAGGCGGCGGGGAGAAATCGTTCCGCGCCAGGCCCGTCGCCGGGCCGGAGGATGCGGACTCCGGGGCCGACGCGCCGGCCAGTATCCACCAAGTGGCGACGCCACCCAGGACGATTCCGAAAAAAAGGCCGGACGATTTTGAGGACATGGCGGAGGTCAGAGGCGGCTGCCGGAGCCGGTGAGCAGCCGCGCGGCGGCTTCGGGCGAGAGGGTGTCGTTCGCCTCGAGCCAGGCGCGGGCGGAGTTGCGGTCGACGCGCAACCAGTTGGACAGGTGGGAGACCAGGGCTGGCTCGCGAATGGAGGGATCGGCGATGCGCGCGAGCTGATCGGCGTAGGCGGCGCGGGGCGGCGGGTCGGGGAGATCGATCCGGGTGTCGAACCGAGCCGTGGGCACGAAGGCTTTGGGCAGTCGTTCGCGCAAGGGGCCGGCCGGGAGGGTTTCGATCCACGCGGTGAAGGCGAGCGGGTCCTGGCGGGCCCAGAGGGCGGCGGCGGAGTCGAGAGCGGAGGTCGATTGGAGGATGGCGTGGGTCGTGATGTCGGCGGGGTTGGTCGCGAAGGCGCCCGGGGGCAGTTGCGCGGCGATCCAGCGGGTGGCGGCGGCGGGATCGTGGGCCGACCAGCGGTTGGCGATGGCGGCGGCGGTGATGGCGCGTTCCTTGTCGTCGGTGATCGTTTGCCAGCGTGCGAGCGCGGCGGCGGGGTCGTTTTGGGCAAGGGTCCCGATGGCCTGACGTTCGACCTGGCGCGCGACGACGGCGAAGGCGGGGTCGTCGTTGCGTGCGAGCCACTCGGTGGCCTTTTCGGGGTGCTTGATCGCCCAGAGGCTCATGAGGCCCAGTATCTCGCGGTCGCGCGCGGCGGAGGCGGGCAGGCGGGAGGCCAGGGAGAGAAGGAGCTCGGGTGAATTCGACGACGTGTTCCGCAAGGCGCCCTCGAGCAGCTCGCTGCGTTGCTCCACATCGGGCAGCGCGTCGATCCAAGCGAGGGCGGCGGCTTGATCATTCCGAAGCCATCCTCGCAGGAACGAGCCTAGCATCGGGTCGCGGCGCGGGACGTCGGCGCGTCGCGCGAGGGAATCCATGAAGGCGGGAAGCGCGGCGGGGTCGGCGAGCATGCCTCGTCCCATGCGCTCGATCCAGCGGCCGGGGTTTTCGTCTTCGGGCACGGGCTGGGCGAGAGCCCAATCGAGGGCGGAGGCCGGCGAGCGGGCGGCCCAGCGGGCGAGCGCGCGGTCGATGGCGCGGGTGAAATCGCGGTTTTGGGTGATCGTCGGCCCGAGATTCTGCAGGGCGGCTTGAGGGTCGAGGTCGGCCCAGGCGTTGAAAACGGCGAGTCGGGCGGCGTCGGCCGAGGTGGGATCACCCAGATCGCCGGCAAGCCGGGTGGCTTCGTGGGGATCGGTGGCGGCGAGTTGCCCGAGCAGGCGCGGGGCCACGGCGGCGATGAGGACGCCGTCGCCGAGGCCGCGCGTCCAGGCGAAGGCGGCGCCGAAGTCGTCGTGCGCCCAGGCAAGCGCGGCCAGGAGAACCAGGCGCGTCCGTTCTTCCGCATCCAGAGTGGCGTCGGGCTCGCGGTCGAGGGCCCATCGGGCGGCGTCAGGGGCGGAGTGTTCGCTCCAGATTTCGAAGGCGATGCGGCGGAGGCGGGTTTCGCCGGAGCCGGCGCGGGTGGCGAGGGCGGAAAGGAGACGCTCGAAATGCGAGTCGGGGAGGATGGTGAGGAACGTGCGAAGGCGGCCGAGGCGTTCTTGAATCTCGGCGGCGGAGGCGTCTTTCGCGAGGGGCGGGAGCGCGAGGTAGGTCTCGAGCGCGGCGTCGGCTTCGGAGCCGGCGAGGAGGGTGGGCAGGAGCAAGGAGCGGGGAGCAAGGAGCGGGGATCCGGAGGGGCCGAGCCGGGGCTCGGCGTTCCCGGGGATGGATCGTGGCGCAGGGGCGGAACGGAGGTGATGGACGGACCAGGCGATGCCGGAGCCGAGCAGCAGGCCGGCCAGGAGGGCGGGAAATTTATGATTTCGCATGGATGATCTATGATTGGCGGGGGGGGCGCGGTGAGCACCTGCGGTCTGGCCTACAAGGGAGAGGCCTACTTGGCGGAGGCGAGGAGGCTGGCGGTTTGCTCGGGGGTGAGGGCGGGCGCCGACTCGACCCAGGCGCGGGCGCCGGCGGGATCCTTGGTCAACCATTCCGCGACGTGGCGGGCGAGGGTGTCGGAGCGGATCTTCGGGTCGCGGATTTTCGAATACAGGTCGGCGGTGGCGGCGCGCGGATACCTTTCCTGCGGGGTGCCGCCGAGGCTGTCGAAATAGCCGCGGCCCATGTCGCGTTTGTTTTCAGGCAGCCCGGCCTGCCAGTCCTCGACCCAGCGGAGGGCCGTCTCGGGGTCGGTCCGGGCCCATTTAGAAAGGAGTTCGGCGTTGCCGCCGTAGGAGGGCGTCGGGGCGGCCTGGTTTTGGGTTTCGGCCCACTGGAAGGCGGCGGCGGGATCTTTTTGGCCCCAGGCGCGGGCGATGGCGTCGACCGAGGCGGAGCGGGTTTTCGGGTCGGCCAAGGCCTGCCACTCGGCGAGGGCGGCCTGGGGGGCCTCGCGGGCGAGGGCGGCGAGGAGGGGGCCATGGATGGCGTAGGCGGCTTCGTTGACGCCGGGCTGCGCGCCGTTTTCACGCATCCAGGCGAGGGCGGCGTCGGCGTCTTTCTTCGCCCAGACGCCGAGCAACTGGGCGAGGCGCTCGGTGCGGTTGGCTCCCTCGGGCATGGCGAGGGCGAGGGGAAGGGATTCTTGCGGTTTGTCGCGGGAGTAGTCGCTGCGCTCGAGGATGTCTATGCGGAGGTCCGAATCGGGGAGTCTATCAAGCCACGCGATGGCTTCCTGAGGGGCTTTGCTGCTCCAGCTGGAAAACAAATAACGCAAGGTATCGGCGCGGTGGGGCACGCCGGGCGTGGTGACAAGGGCGTCGACGGCGGTGCGGAGCGAGGCGGGCGTGTCGTCTCCGAGGTTGGCTAACCAGACGGAGAGGTCGCGGTCGTTTTCGCGGGGCTGGGCGAGGAGCCAGGCGATGGCGGCCGGGCGGTCCTGCTTCATCCACGCGCCGATGGCGTGGCTGAGGTGGAAGAAGTTATCGCCGTTTTGCCAGACTTCGGGCCCGCAGATGCGGAGCGCGCCGGCGGGGTCCTTCTTGGACATGGTGTAGATGATGGAAGGGAGGACGCCCCGGCAAAAATCGCCGCCGAACGAGCGAGCGAGGGAGAGCGCGCGTTCGGGGGCTGTTTCGGCAAGCGTGGAGAAAGGCGCCATAGCCAGTTGCGGGCCGAGATGGGCGTCGGGAAAGGCGGCGGCCCAGGTGGCGGCGGCCTGGGCGTCCTGCGCGCCCCAGGCCCGCATGGCCTCGAAGGCGTGCTCGAGGAAACGTTCTCTTTCTGCGGGCCCGGTTTCGGCGCGGGCGGCGGCCCAGCGGGCGGAGGCGGAAGCATCGCGCCTCATCCAAGT
>CAMLNJ010000071.1 GCA_946481225.1 uncultured Verrucomicrobiota bacterium
TGGCGAAGGTATCCGCGACGTCGTGAAACACCCGGGAAATCGCGACGAGGCGATCGTCGGCGATGCGCGTCGCGCCTTGGCGCTCGGCGAGGAGCGCGGCGCGTCCGGTGGCGTCGACGAGGAAGCGCGCGGTCAGCTCGGAGGCGCGCGACGTAGTATCGATGGATCGGATACGCCATACGGTCGACGCGGGGAAGCGTTCGCACTCGAAGGCGTTCACCTCGGTGCAAACGGCGACGCCGAGCGCTCGCGCCTCTTCGACGAGCCGGGCGTCAAAGCGCGGTCGGTCGAGGAGCCAGCCGCGCTGGTCGGGGTGGAGGATGAATTCGTTGTCGTAGGGCTCGTCCGAACCCCAGGCGGCGCGGCTTGCATGAGTGGTCCTGTGGCCGTCGGCGGCGAAAGTTTCCCAGAGGCCGAGCGAGGCGAGGACGGCGCGCGCGCCGGGCGGGAGCGTCTCGCCGACTTTTTCCCTTGGAGCGGGCGGCCTCGCCAGCACCGCCACCGAATGCGCGGGGGCGTGCCGCTTCAGCGCGATGGCCGTGGCGAGGCCGGCGGGGCCGCCGCCGAGGATGGCGACGTCGAAGCGGGTGGCGGCGGCGGGCATGGGCGGATGGTGCGGCGGGCGGTTCTGATCGGCGGCGGGGGCGCGGCGGAGGCTTCTCAGCTCGGGTCGTCCTGGCGGACGGCATACCACGAGCACACGACCCCGGCGGGAGCGACGGTGCCGGGCGCGCCGCCGGAGTGCGGGATGGTGCGCACGATGGAGCCGGTGATCGCGGGGCGCTGATCGACGCCGTTGGGCCAGGGCGGGACGACGAAGCCGAGGTAGTCGTAGATCCACTCTTCGCCGGAAACGACGCCCTTGCCTTGGAAACGGACCACGCCGGGGTAGCCGCCGTTGATGGAGCCGTTGAGCTGGAGCGCCCAGCCGGGGCCGAAGATCGAGCCGGAGAGCACGCCCTCGGGGGCGGCGTCGATGCGGATGGTGGCGCGGCCGAATTCGAGGTTATTGAAGGCGGTGTCGACGTTCGGGTCGTTGAGCAGGCTGCGGTAGGTCCAGAGACCGACGAGGCTGCCGATGTTGGGTTTTTGGCTCATGGGCGGGGTCGGGTTCAGAGGTTTTGGGCTTCGACGATGTTGAAGGTGGAGTTGCCCTCGGCCTTCACGCCCTTGATGAAGCCGAGCGTTTTCCACGCGGTGACCATCGCGAGGTCGCCCTCGTTGGTCTGCGGGATGCCGGTGGACCAATACACGCCGTTAACCCACATGGGGCGGTGCGAGGGCCACCAGTAGGTGGTCTGGACGACGGGCACGACCGGATCGCCGAGGCTGTCCGGGTAGATGTTGTTCCAGTCGGTGTAGGTGAGGTTGATGTCCTGCGTGGAGCACTCGTTGAAGTCGGACTGCCAGGGGAGCGCGCCGTATTTGGTGAGGTCGCCGGGTTCGAGGCCCTTGGTGAAATCGCTGCCTTGGCTAAGCGAGCCGGGAACGAAGTTCTGGCGCGCGGCGTGCGGGAGGTAGTCGGGGCTGACCTTGAGGCGGTAGGCCTTCGCGTAGATCGCGGGGTTGCGCATGATCCAGCAGGCTTCGGCGCCGGGGCAGAAGGCGCCGCCGAGCATGGTCGCGAGAGAACCGCGGTCGAGGGCCTCGCCGGAGGGTGTCGGCGGCAGGACGAATTTTTCGTCGCGCTCGTTGATGAACTTACCCTCGGCCCACTGCTTCATGAAGAAGAGCTGGGTGTCGGTGAGGCGGAGGAACTTCGACGGCACCGTGTTGGTGAGGGGATTGTCGCCGCAGAGATACGGCATGAGCATGAGCTTGCCGGTGGCGTAGCGCGGGTCGGGCGGGGTGAAGAGGTTTTCCTGACCGGGCTTGCGAAGGATGGAGTAGATGAAGGCGCGCTGTCCGGCGCGGCGGCGGGCGTCGGCGGGATTCTCGTCGGCGTGGGGCGGGACGGAGAGCTGGTTCGGGTCGAGGTTGCCGTTGGCGCCGGGCGTGGCGTTGTGCGGGTCGCCGCCGTTCATCTGCCCGACGTCCATGACGTAGGAGTAATACTGCGGGCGGGTGATGATGGGATAGATGTCGCGCCAGAAGTAGGGCCGGTAGTCGTTGTTCCAGCGGGCGAAGCGGCGCCATTCGGCGAGTTCGGCAGGGGTGCGGGGATTCTGCGGCGCGGGCGGGGTGGCGTTAAAAATCTGCGGCGCGGCGGCGAACTGGCGGACGGCGACGTCGTAGACGAGGTCGTCCATCGTGATGATGTCCACGATCTGGGGCGCGAAGCGGGGATAGCCGACGATGACCCAGGCGGGGTCGCCCACGATGACGGTGGATTCGGAGGGATTGAGCGGCGGTTTGCCGTCCACGCTGATGGGCTTGTAGGCGATCTGGGCGGTGACGGGGCCGTCGGAGGTGTCGTCGAACCAGCCGTCGTTGTTGGCGTAGGTCTGGATCGAGGGCTGGCCGAGACCCTGTTTTGCGGAACCGGAGTTGCCGAAGCCGCCGAGGACGATGAGGCGGCTGGAGTCGCCCTGCTTGTAGACCTTGAGCTCGCCGAGGGTGTCGATGGAGCAGGGCTGGAGCGGAGGCGGGAAGGACTGGGGCGCGGAGGAGTTTTTGCCACGCGCGAATTCGGCGGAGCGAGGTTGTTTCGGGCCGAGACCGACGGTCTGCGGACCCGGGTCGATGATGAGGTGCTGGCGGACGGCGGGGTCGGTGATGTCGGCGTTGCGCAGCGGGTGGTCGGGCGCGTAGCCGTGCTCGCCGTCGGTGGCGTCGAACTCATACCAAGCGGCTTTTTTGTTGGCGAGGTAGACGGTCCAGAGGACGTCGGTGACGGCGCCGACGATGCGCTGGCCGGAGGGCTGGTTCACGAACTCGATCTGGTCGCCGATCTTGAGCTCGCGGCCCTCGGGGTTGGCGTCGTCGTAGACGTAGACGCGAAAGCGGGCGGCCTGGCGCTTCACGCGGTTTTGCGCGTCCTTGAATTTCTCGACGCGTTTCTCGAGGCCGTCGGGGCCGATGACGGGCCGGCCCTCGGGATCGCACTCGATGGGGAGCACGCCGGCTTCGTCGGGCGAGAGGTAGAACTGGGTGGGGCTGTCGCCGAGACGGGCGATGCCGACGGAGGGATGGATTTTGAAAGTCGAAGGCATGGGAGGAGGGCGTCGGGGCGGTTCAGTCGAAGAAGTTGAGCGAGACGGCATCGAGGCGGAGGACGTCGGGCTGCGGGCGTCCGTCGGGGCCGACGACGACGACGTGGATATGGAAGTCCGTGGCGCCCTTCTGGCGGAGGCGCTCGATGGTCTTGGTGGCGTCGAGGTGGACGTTGCCCGGGGTCTTCGGGTGGCGGTGGCGGAAGTCGCCCGGCGGGCGGGGGCCGGCGGGCGGGGCGCAATGGCCGGGGCCCCCGATGCAGGGGCCGCCGAACATCGCGAAGTGACCGACGTAGTGGTCGTTGCCCTTGGTGGGCGTGTTCTCGTCGGCGTCGGGCTCGTTGATGAACACGCGAAGGATGCCGCCGCCCTCGGTCGAGTGGCGGATGCCGTGAAGGCGCACCTCGGCGCGCGAGTGGTTTTCAAGCGTGCGAGCGGAGACGCGAGCCTTGGCGGATTTGAAGCGGGCGATGGGCGTGGAGGGCTCGGCCTCGAAGACGCTGGAGCCGAGCTGGTATTCGTAGCCGAGTTTCGCGGCGCTGAGGGTGTCGCCGACGTTGAACTCAAAGGGCGGCAGGATCGACGAGAGGTTGTCGGGGTCGAGGCCGGGGTGCTTCTTTTGCCACGCGTCCCAGAGGCGGTCGACGTTGCTGTGGTGGGCCCAGAACAGCGGGTCGAAGGTGGTCGTGCTGTTGGAGAACATGTCGCCGTATTTCGGCGAGACGCGGTTCTGGGGATTGTCGCCGTCCTTGAAGTTCGGGTTCTGGCCGCCGGAGAAGAGGTGGAGCAGGTTGTGGACGTTCTCGAGCGCGCCGAAAAACTGGTTGTCGGCGGGGCCGCTGCCGAAGGTGAAGAACTGGTCGATCTCGAGGAGATGGTCCATGTCCTCGGGGCGCGGGTAGTTCTCGAAGAGCGCGGAGCTGCCGCCCGGCCAACGGAGGCGGTGCCAGAGGGGATTGGCGGCCTCGAGGGCGGCGAGGATGGGCTCGTTGTCGGCCGGCGTAGTGGAATAGGGGATACCGGCCGCGGCGAACAGTCGCGGGGCGGAGTCGTAGGTCTTGCCCTTGATGGCGGCGAGTTTTTGCCAGGTGTCGTCGGGGATCTTGCCCTTCAGGGCGGCGAGCACGCCGTCGTCGACGAAGCAGTGGTAGGCCACGGGCACGGTGCCGTTGTCGATGGCGTCGCCGCCAGGGAAGTTCTGGTTGTCGTCGGTCCAATCCCAATACGGCAGCGTGATGGAGGGATCGATGTCCTGGAGACGTTTCTCGAAGAGATAGAGGTAGGCGCGGTGCCAGGGGAGAAACTCCTCCCAGTTGTGCTGGCAGTTGGAGGCGTGGATGCGGGCCCAGTAGTTGAAGCTCCGCTCGTCCATGTAGTAGTCGTCGTAGGTATGCATCTGCGCGATGGCGTCGCGCAGGCGCTGGAGCTCGTCGGGGGTGAGCGCGTTGACGTTTTTGCGGACCTTGAGGCCGTTGCAGTCCGCGCGTTGCTCGTTGAGGTTTCGGGTCGAGAGCGGATGCGCCTCGTGGCCGAGCGCGAGGGCGCGGAGCTTGGAGGCGTGGAGGCCGGAGGATTTCAGGTGATGGCGGTCATCGGCGGGGCAGCCGTCGTCGATCCACTGTTCGATAAACTGGATGTCCGCCGCCGCGACGGGGCGGCCGCCCCACGGCAGGGGAGGAAATTGGGAGCCGTCGAAAGGCGCCTCGCCTTTGAGGCCCTTGATCAGCCCCGAGGCGGCGCCCCGCCCCGCGCCGCCGGTCGAGGCGGAGGCGGGGCACGTCGCGGAGGCAGGGACCTCCGGCGGCGCGGACATCGGCCGGCCAGCGCCGGAAGGACAACCGCAGGTGGAAGCGGAGGCAGAGGCGGATGGCGTGGAGCCCTGCGGAGGGGTGGACGCGGTCTCTCCTGGAGCCGGAGCGATCATGCGCACGCCGTAGAGGCGGAGTTCGAGCAGTTCGGGCAGGGGTAGCTCCCAGAACCGATGATAGCCTTGGTAGGAGGGATCGGCGTCGCCGGCGGCTTCGTTGAGGATGCGTTTGACCCTTTGATAGCGACTCTCGGAACCGGAATCCGAAGGGGAACCGGACGTGGCAGGGGGATTCATATTGGTTAGTGTTACTACGTATTATTTGATCAAAAAAATTCGCCCTACTGAATCTATCGGAAGCGCTCCGTTTGGGCGTGTGGCCTGCCGGGGGCAGGCCAATCAGGTAAACATGGGCCTAGTCCACATACTAACAGGCACCTAGGGCCTCGCTGCCAGATTTACGAAAGAGCTCCTAACAAAAGTAATTATGATCCAACGCAAAATATGCGCACCCATTAAGGCAACTTAATTTAATGGCGTTATGTCGTCGCCCTTATGCACCTAATCGCGTGGATTACGGCCACCGAGGAAGTTCTACACCTTCTCTCGGACAAAAGCGCAGATAAGACGCCGAAATTCCCGGTGCTTCACTTAGGGGCGAATTCCGTAAGCAAATCTCAGGGCCTTTTTATGTCTTTCGCCCGCGGGCGGGCTGATGGTGCGCAATGCGCGCGCAAACGCCCCCGCGTCGGCTGCAATTCCTCTGACAAAGGCTGCGAAGAAAAATCTGAAGCACTGAGCTCTGGAGGAACGCCGTCCCCGGCGGCCGCGATCAACTACCGCGCCGCCTTCACCAGCATGAGCGCTTGGGCGAAAAAAATCCGCCCCGCGCCATCTCCGTCACGCTCGACGGCGCGGAGCCGGACGATGCCCAGGAGCGTCGCCAAGACCTGTTCATGCATCGCCTCCAAGTCCGAGGTGGCGCAACCGGCCGCGAGCGCGGCCCGGTCTGCGCCTTGGGCGTGATCACCGGTCGAGCCCGGGATCGCCGACGTGATCGCGCGGCGCCTCGACGTAGCGCGCGAGCAACGCGTGATGAAGCGCAGGCGAAAGGGGGCGGAGCAGGGCGGCGGGCATTTGGAGGCGCGACGATGCCGAGGGGTGCCGCGAACCCCGCGATGAAACTCCTTTCCCGCGCCAATAACGATGGGCTCATACCCTGCCCCGCCCGCCGCACGCGCCTTGCCTCCGCTCAAGCGCCCACCGCGCGCTTCACCAGCGCCGCGATCGGCGCGGGCAACTCCAGCGCCAGCGCCGCGGCCTGCGCGGCCGGGCTCATCTTGCGCCAGGTCTTCCTCAAAATATCGACGAACTTCTCCTCGGTGTAGTCCGCGTGCGCCGCCGCGAACTCCGCGATCTCGTTTTCCAAAAACACGAGGCAAGCCGCGTCCTCCAGAGCCTGCGTGCCGGCGTTGGTCTTCAGCCCGGTTTTCGAAACCCAGGTCGCGACCTCCGCCGCCTCGGCCTCGGCCACGCCGCTCTCGATCAAAATCTCCCGCGCGCGCTCCGCCTGCTTCACGTAGAGTCCTCGGCGCCACGCGTGGTAGCCGGCCTTGTCCATCGGATACGTGTCGCGTGGCGTCTTCCACCGCTCGAGATGCTGGCAACGCGCCGCAAGCCGCAGGATCTCGGCCGCGTCCGGCACGAGTTTCACCACCCACGCTTCGATGCGTTCTCCGTAAACCAACTCGGCGGCGCGGCCGTCCGCGGCGCGTTTCGGATCGGCGGCGTGCGCCGCATCGATCGCGGCGCGGGCTTTGGCGTAGGCTTCGGTGCTCATTGGGAATCCAGATAGGCCGCGAAGTGTCGCGAAAGTCGCAAAATCAAAAGTCCGCATCTCCGGATCTTTTTTGCGGGCATTGCGGCCCGCCCTCCGTCGTCCAGGCGCTCCTTGCGCCTCAACCCTTCGCGCCCTTGAGCAACACGAAGTGCGCGAGGTCGTGCTTCTCGAACTCGTCCCAATACGCGTCCTCTATCTCCTTCAATCGCGCATCGGCGTCGATCGGCGGACCACCCTTGCCCGCCGCATGTCCCCGCGCCTGCTCCGCCGCGAGGTCGCGATCCGCGAGCCGCGCCACGAGCTCGTGCCAGAACACGTCGTTCGCGCTGTCACCCTCGATTTTCCGCAGTCGCTCGTCCTCGATGAGCTTGTCCGACGGCGCGAGCAAGCCGTTGCTCGCCACCGTCACGAAATCCCCGCAGCCAAGCGGCGTCGCCAGCTCGAAAAGCTTCTGCTGGATATCCTGGTAACGCGCGAGGTGCGGATTCTCCTCCTCGGGCGGACGCGAGCCCGCGACCACGCGCGAGCCGAGGTAAGCGAGCTCGAGCAGCCGGGCGTATTCCTTGGCGGTGAACATGACCTTCATGAGCGGAGAAACACAGGCCCGTCGTCCATGGCGCAAGGCGCGAAATCCGACGCCGCGCCTCCACCACCTCGCTATCGCCTCCCATTCGCAAGAACCGCTCCTCCTCCTCCGTGGTTCCCCCCGGGGATTTATCCCCGCCACTAATTGGTCGAACTTATACATGAATCCGCCATGAAGAATCCGTAACATTAAATTCGCGTTTGATTAGCGGACGTAAAGACCAGTTAGGGTTCCAGTCCCCGAATAGAGTCTACAAAACACCCCGTTGGGCCAAAACAGCCCCTCCTTCTTCTCGCGCCATGCCCCAGCCCTCAACGCCCTCCTCCGATCCCGCCCTCCAATCGTCCCCGGCCGCCCCCGAAAACAAAGGCCACATCGACACTTGGGTCGGCTTCTTCGTCGCGCTCCTCGCCGCGATCATCGTCGCCCACGGTTTCACCCGAACCGGGGGCTTGACCGCCGAGATATACGTGGCCCTCGGCATCGTCATCGGCCCGGGCTGCATCCTTTGGCAACGGGCCCGCGCCGAACGCCTCCGTCGTGAAAAAGCTCTCGCCGAGCTCGCCGACGGCAATCGCCAGATCACCGCCCAGAGCGCCCAGCTCGCCACCGCCAAGGCCGAGACGGATCGCATCATGGAGACGGTCCAGGAGGGCCTCTTCCTCGTCGATGAAAACGGCCTGATCGGCGAATATCACTCTCGCGCCCTCTTCGACATCTTCCGCCGCAAGGAATTCGCCGGCGAAAACCTCTTCGACATCCTCAAGCGCCTTCTCTCGGAGAAGATGTTCAACACCACGAAGGACTACTTCGCCCTCCTCTTCGACGTCACGAAGAAGGAAAAGACCGTCCTCAAGGTGAACCCCCTCGCCGAGATCGAGGTCAACTTCGTCAACCCCGAGGGCGGATTCCTCAACCGCCACCTCGGCTTCAGCTTCCGCCGCATCGTCGAAAACGGAAAAGTCGTCCGCATCTTCGTCGCCGTGCGCGACATCACCAAGCAGGTCGAGCTCGAGAAGAAACTGCGCGAGGCCGAAAAACACAAGGAGCGCCAGCTCGATATCCTCCTCGGCATCGTCCACATCCCCGCCGACGAGCTCGCCAACTTCACCAAGCTCATCGAGACCGAGCTGGAAAACATCAACCAGACCCTCCGCACCGAGGACTTCGCGCGCATGGGCACCATGAGCGCCGACGCCCTCCGCCAGCGCCTGAAGACCGTCTTCCGCTCCGCCCACAACATCAAGGGCAACGCCGCGCTCCTCAAACTCGCCTACTTCCAGAAGGCCGCGCACGACTTCGAGACCAAGATCGCCGAGCTCCTTGATCGCCCCCGCCTCGTCGGCGACGACTTCCTCCCCATCGTCATCTGCGAGGCCGCCCTCCGCGAGGACCTCATGGACCTCCACGACCTGCGCGAAAAACTCTCCGGCCTCCGCTCCCTCACCCCCGGCGGCCCCGCCGCCGCCGCGGTCTCCTCGCCCGCCGCCGCCTTCGTCGGCAAGCTCCAGGAACTCGTCGAACAGGCCGCCCGCGACCTCGAGAAAGCCTCCTCCCTCTCCGTCGACGAGTTCGCCGTCCACGCCGTCTCCTTCGGCCGCTTCGACCTTATGCGCGACGTCCTCATCCAGCTCACGCGCAACTCCCTCGCCCACAGCATCGAGACCCCCGCGGATCGCGCCGCCGCCGGCAAACCCCCCGTCGCCACGATCACCGTCCGAGCCCTCCCGCCCTCCCCGGAGGGCTTCCTCGGCCTCTCCTTCCGCGACGACGGCCGCGGCCTCAACCTCGACGCCATCCGCAAACGCGGCGTCTCCGCCGGCCTCCTCGCCGCCGACACCGCCGCCTCCACCTCCCCCGACGAGCTCGCCCGCCTCATCTTCGCCCCCGGCTTCTCCACCGCGGAAAAAGTCGGCGACCACGCCGGTCGCGGCATGGGCATGGACATCATCAAGAGCAAGGTCGTCGACGAGGCCGGCGGCGTCCTCGAAGTCCACAGCACCCCCGGCCAGTTCTGCGAGTTCCGCGTCTACTTTCCCCCCCAAGCCAAAGCCTAATGAAACTCCTCATCGTCGATGATTCGCTGATCATGCGCCGCGCCATCGAGCGCTGCGTGGCCGGCGACCGCTTCACCGAGGTTCGAGTCGCCGTCAACGGCCGCGAAGCCGTCGAGGAGTTCGAACGTTTCAAGCCCGATGTCGTCACCATGGACATCACCATGCCCGAGATGGACGGCCTCGACGCGGTCGCGCGCATCCTCCGCAAGAACCCCGCCGCCGTCATCCTCATCGTCTCCGCCCTCGCCGACAAATCCACGGCCGTCGAAGCCATCAAG
>CAMLNJ010000072.1 GCA_946481225.1 uncultured Verrucomicrobiota bacterium
GACCAAGCAGTTCAAGGCCGCCGCCGCGCCCGCCCCGGCTCCCGCCCTCGACTGATCCGCCATGGCCTTCCCCTTCTCCGCCTTGATCGAGGCCGCCGCCGCTTTTTTCCGGTGGCGCGCGGCCGAGGCGGAGTTGGCGGCCAAGACCGCCCACTACGACCTCGCCCGCCGCATCGAAGAGGACATCGCCGAAGATGAAGACGAGATCCGCCGCCTCCGCGCTCGTGGCACTCCTGACGATCAGCGCCGCGCTGACTGGCTGCGCCAGCGGCTCCAGCGCACCCAAGGCATCGCCGCGTCTGTATCAGCCCCGGGTCTTGCGCCTGGAGAAAGGCCGGCCGGTGGCGACCAGGGACGGCCTATACCTCCCGCAGGCGGATGAGACCTGGCACAGCGCCGCCGCCTACGAAGCCCTCGAAACCGACGTCATCAACCTGACCGCCGCCCTTGCCCAGGAACGCGCCCGCAACTCTTCCCGCTAAATGTCCCTCCCGCTTCTTCTCGCACAAGTCCCGCCCGCCGAGGCCCTCAAGGATTGGCTCCTCTGCGTCGGCTTTCTCGTCGGCATCGGTGTCGGCGTGAAAAAGCTCTTTTTCGAGAAGAAATCCGAGACGCCGCAGCCGCTCAAGGTGCAGAACGATCCGGGCTTCGTCACCGTCACCGCGCACGAGAAGACGATCACCGAGATCAAAGCCGAGCTGACGCGCCATGCCGGCCGCCGCGCCGAGATCTACGACACGCAGAAGAAGCAGGGCGCCCAGCTCGCCGCCCTGGATGCCAAGACCGACCTCATGAACGCCCAGCTCCAAAACCAGGACGGCAAGATCGACCGCATCCTGGAGCGCCTGCCCCGCAAGTCCTGATCCCCCTTTCCCGACCTCGCCATGCTCTCCCCCGCCATCGAAGCCCAGCTCGCCGCCTTCCTTCTCGCCGTCCTATGCGCCTCCGCGGCGCACGGCATGCCGCGCGAGGGCCTGCTTCGCGAGGCCCGTCTCCAGGTCCTGCGCGATCTCACCGAGCCCGATTTCGACGTGCTCCTTCGCCAGCTCGCCGACAAGCGCCTGGTCATCGAGGCGCCCGCCGTCGTCGGCCCCTCGCGCTGGCGCGTCACCGACCACGGCCGCTCCGTCGCCCGTGAGCAAGGCCTCGCCTGATGGCGCGCTCCTTCCAGTCCCTTTCCGGCCGCTGTGGTGGCGGACGGTTGAACGTAGCAAACCCCGGCGCGCGCCCAGCCATGGACGCGCGCCGGGACAACGCCGCGCTCCGCGTCGTCCTCTGTCTCTGCCTTCTCCTGGGCGCGTTCCTCGTGCTCATCCCCGAAACCGCCAACCGCCTCGACGCCTGACCGTGCCCACGATCATCGAAGACAAACTCTCGCCTGAAGCCGTGGAGGCATTCTGCGCTGAACTCTACAAGAGTCCCGGCGGAAAGAAGCTCCGCGTCATTCGCGAACTGGCGGCCAAGCACGGACTGAAAATTTCGGACATGGCCGCGACCTCCTTCCGCGACGGCCCGCTCGATGATTATATCGAGAAGCTGAAGGCCAAGAGCGAGCGCGCCCAGCGCGTCGCCGCCTACGCTCGCGAAGGCGTGTCCATGACGGAGGCCGCCAGCATCCGCCTCCAGGAGTCGGTTTTCGACAAGCTCATGTCGGGCGACGTCGACGACCTCACCGCCGAGGAGCGCAACGTGTATTCGCTCATCATCGAGCGCGCGCGCCTCGGTGATCAGCGCGGCGCGAAACTCTCCGCCGATCTCAAGCTCCGCGACGAGCAGATCGCCAAGCTCCAGTCGGAGGCCAAGGATCGCGCCGACCGCGCCGCCGCCGCCAAGGCCGCGCTCGAAGGGGTGAAGTCCAAGGGAGGGCTCACGCCCGAAACCCTCAAGCGGATCGAGGAGGCCGCGGGTCTCCTGTGATGAGCGACCGCACCAAAGGCGCGTTCGGTGGCCGGGCGAAAAACATCCCCGCGCGCGACACCCTTCTTTTGCCCTACCAGGCGAAGTGGGTGAAAGATCCCGCGCGCCTCAAGCTCTGTGAGAAATCCCGCCAGATCGGCTGGACCTGGTCGACCGCCTATGCGCTCGTCAGCCGCAAGAGCCTGGTCGACGCCCGCCTCGATTGCTGGATCAGCTCGCGCGACGACATTCAGGCGCGGCTATTCCTGGAGGACTGCAAGAGCTTCGCCTCGCTGCTGAACATCGGCGCGCGGGATCTTGGCGAGAAGGTCATAGACGACAAGGGCCACAGCGCCTACGTGCTCGCCTTCGCCAACGGCCTGCGCGGTCACTCGATGTCGTCGAACCCCGACGCGCAGGCCGGCAAGCGCGGCGACCGCGTGCTCGATGAGTTCGCGCTCCATCCCGATCCCCGGAAGCTCTACTCCATCGCCTACCCCGGTATCACTTGGGGCGGCCAGATGGAGATCTTCTCCACGCACCGCGGCTCGCACAATTTCTTCAACGAGCTCGTCACCGAGGCGCGCGAAAAGGGCAACCCCAAGGGCTTCTCGCTCCACCGTGTCACGCTCCAGGATGCGCTCGACCAGGGCTTCCTCTACAAGCTCCAGGGCAAGCTCCCGCCCGACGACCCGCGCCAGGCGATGGACGAGGCGGAGTATTTCGACTTCGTGCGCCGCGGCTGCGCCGACGAGGAAAGCTTCCTCCAGGAATACATGTGCGTGCCGGCCGACGACGCGGGCGCCTTCCTCACCTACGACGAGATCGCCGCGTGCGAATACCCCACGGGCGAGGCATGGGAGCGCGCCACCGCGCAGCTCCTCGGCGAACTGGGCGGCGATCTCTACCTCGGCGTCGACATCGGCCGCGACCACGACCTCACGGTCATCTGGATCGTGGAGCGCGTGGGCGGCGTCTTCTTCACTCGCCGCGTGATCGAGCTGCGCGGCATGCCCTTCAGCCAGCAGGAGGAGATCCTTTATCCGCTCCTCGCGCTCCCCAACGCGCGCCGCTGCTGCATCGACCAAACGGGTATCGGCCGTCAGTTTGCCGAGCGCGCCTCCGAGCGATTCGGCACCTATCGCGTCGAGGGCCTCGCCTTCACCCCGGCCGTAAAGGAGGAGCTGGCCTATCCGCTGCGCGCGGCGTTCGAGGACAAGGCCGTCCGCATCCCGAACGACAAGTTCATCCGTTCCGATCTGCGCGCCATCCGCAAGGAGACCACGGCCGCCGGAAACATCCGCATCACCGCCGACCGCGGGAAGAACGGCCACTCCGACCGCTTCTGGGCGCTCGCGCTCGCCCTCCATGCTGGGAAGGCCGTCGCCGCCCCCGGCCGCATCGTCCCCTCCAGCCGCGCCGCCAAGCGCCGCGCCGCCCGCCGCAACCGCGAGGTGCTTGCATAAGCATGAAAAAGCCCGCCAAAAACCCCTCATCGAAAAAGGCCGCGATTTCCGGCCGGGGTCCAGAAACCGCACCTTCCCCCGCATTTGGCGCCCGAGGCCCGAAAATCGGCCTCCTAAAGCGTCCTAAAGCCATTTTTGCGGCAGGTCAGAACCCGGCCAAACGGTCCGGAACCGGCCGCGTCCTGAACCGGGCCGCCAATCCCGGCCGCGCCGGCTCCGTTTCCCTAACCAAGCGCCTCGAAGCCTGGAACCGCTACCGTGAATCCTACAATCCCCTTCGTGGTCTCACGCTCGCCCGCGCCGTCTCGCTCCTGGAGGACTTCAAGCGAGGCGCCATGGCGGACCTCCAGTGGGTCTACTTCCACATCGAGCAGGCCGACGCAGATCTCTTCGCCCTGATCGAGCTGGGGCTCTCGCGCCTGGCCGAGATGGATTGGGACATCGTCGCCAGCGAGGAGGCCGATCCGAAGCTGGCAGACGCTCAGGTCACCTACCTGCGCGAGCAGTTCGACAAGATCGACAACATCGAGGAAGCCATCGAGCACTTCGCCTTGGCGCGGTTTCGCGGCTTCGCCCACGCCGAGAAGATCTACGACGCCGCGGGCGATCTGGTTCACCTAGAGATCGTCGACCAGTGGAACGCGGTGCGCGATGGCCTGAAAGGCCCTTGGCGCTACAACCCCGAAGCCCGCTCCACCACCTTCGCCGGGCTCCCGGCGGAGAACGACATGCCGCCGGAGCGCTTCGTTTTTCGCCAGGTGCGCCGTCATGTGAACTGGATCGCGCTCCTTAAATTCGTCCGCGCGAACCTCTCGGACAAAGATTGGGACGCATTCATCGAGATCTACGGCATTCCCAGCGGCGTCGTCATCGGCCCGCCCAACGTGCCCCAGGGCCGCGAGACGGAGTATGAGGAAGGCGCCGCCGCCATAGCCGAGGGCGGCAGCGGCTACCTGCCCAACGGCTCCACCTACGTGCAGAACAAGGCCGAGGCCGGCTCCACGCCGTTTAAGGCCCGCCTGGATCACCTCTCGGAGAAGCTCGTCCTGGTCGGCACCGGCGGGAAGCTCACCATGCTCACCGACGCCACCGGCCTAGGCAGCGGCGCGAGCGAGGCGCACTCGAAGGTCTTCGACAGCATCGCGTCGGCGGAGGCCGGCCGGATCTCGCGCATCATCACCGAGCAGATCGTGCAGGAGATGCTCGCTCAGCGTTTCCCTGGCCAGAAGTGCGTCGCCTACTTCCGCCTCGCGGCGAACGAGGAGACCGACACCTCGGCCATGGTCCAGGACGTGAAGACGCTTCACGACGCCGGCTTCGACCTGGACGAGGCCGAGGTCAGCGAGCGCACCGGCTGGAAGGTGACCAAACGCGCCGAGCCCGCGGGCGGCGCCGGCTTCGGCTTCCAGATCGCCAACCGCATCCGCAATCGCGCCGAGAAGGCCTTGCCCGACCAGGCGGAGGAGTTTCGCAAGGCCACGCTCGCCGAGCTGGCCGCCGCCGACCGCAAGGACCAGGAGGCGCTGCTCTCCCGCCTGGCCGAGATCGATCGTATCCAAGACGAGGCCGCCTGGATGGCGGCGATGGCGAAGCTCGACGCCGATTTCCCGAGCCTCCTGGACGAGATCATCCCCGCGCCGGCCAAGGCCGCGCTCTACCACCGCGTCAACGCCACCGCGCTCGTCGACGGCGCCATCGAGGCCGCCGCCAAGCGCGGGACCCCGGCTCCTCGCTCCTAGCTCCCTGCTCCTTGCTCATATGAACATCCGCATTCTCAACCGCGAGGGCCAGATCCCCGCCGACAACTGGTATCAGATCGAGGTAGTGGGCGAGCACTACAACCCCGGCGCAGATCTGGTGCAGGTGATCGACGCCCGCGCCGTCGAGCACATCGTCAACCGCTTCGCCGAGGAGGCGAAGGCCCCGAACTTCGCGGGCATGCGCATCGGCAAGGATCACCTGGCCGACGACATGAGCCAGCCCACCGAGGCGCTCGGCTGGCTGATGGAGCTCCGCAACCGCGACGGCCAGCCCGAGGGGCGCATCGAGTGGACGCTCGTCGGCCGCCCGCTGATCGAGTCCAAGCCCGGCCAGCCGCCGGTCTACAAGTTCTTCACCACGGAATACGACGTCCCGGATACCGAGCCGGCCGGCACGGTGAAGATCCGCAACCGCGATGTCCGGGCCGTGCGCCCGCTTCGCCTCGCCGGTTTGGACGTGACCAACAAGCCCAACAACAAGGGCGGAAAACCCATTTCCAACCGCGATCCCGGCACGCAGTCGGGGCGGAGCGAAAACCAACCCACCGACACCATGAATCCGAAAGTGCTCAAACTCCTCGCCGCGCTGGGCGTCACGCTCGCGCCCGATGCCGCCCCCGAGGCGGTCGACGCCGCCCTCGACCAGGGCATCGCCAAAGCCGGCGAGGCCGGCCAAATCAAAAACCGTCTCACCACCGCCGAGGCCGAACTCTCCAAGCTGCGCGATGCGCAGATGGCGACCGACCTCGACGCGCGCAAAGACAAGATCACCAACCGCGAGGCGGTCGAAAAGATGTATCGGGCCGACCGCGACGGCACGCTCGCCCTCCTTGATGGCGTGAAGGGCGGCGGCGAACAGCCCGCCCGCATCACCAACCGCGAGACCGCCAAGACGCCGCCGGCCGGTGGCGGCGACGCCGCCGACCAGGCCGAAGCGGCCAAGGCGAAGCGCATCAAGAACCGCGCCGACGAACTGAAGGCGCAGAGCCCCCGCCGCTCGTTCTCCGCCTGCTTCGGCCAGGCGCGCTCCGAGATCGAGTCCGCCTGATCCCCTCCCTGTCCGCGCCACTCAGTAACCGCATCCGACACCTCCAATCCTTCCCATCATGAAGTGCCTCCAAACCGATATTAAGCACGGTCTCCTGGATAACCTCCCGGCGACCGTCGACCTCACCGACAAGACCGGCCACCTCGTCCTCGTCGTCGACGGCGGCATCAGGACGCCCACCGCCGACACCGAAGTCGCCACTCATGTCCTCGTCGAGGACGGCGCGGTCGGCGAGATCGTCTCCGCCCTTCCGCTCACCGCCCTCAGCCAGGTGCGCGCCGTCGCCAAGGGCGCTGGCAATCAGGGCGACAACCTTGTCCTCGCGCTCGTCGCCACCGCCGCCGACCGCGGCAAGCTCCGCGCCCTGCCGGCGGATCCCGGCGTCTACTTGCAGATCGGCCGCGCCGAGGAAGACTTCGTCGACGGCCAGCACCTCAAGTTCCGTCCTCTCCTCCGGGTCGTCGTCGTGCCGAGCGTGGTGACCGCGCCCGCGGCCGGGCTCCCCGCCGATGGCGTGTTCGCCGGCCTCAACTCCACGGCGGTCAATCCCACCAAGGCGGATTTCGACGCGCTCCTGGCGCAGTGCGAAATCCTCTGCGACTCGCATCGCGCCTTGGGGACCAAGGTTACCGCCATCCACACCGCCCTCGTTGCGAACGGCCAGCTCGCCGTCGCCTGAACCCGTCCAGAAACCGCAATCCGTAGCGCTTACCGCCCCGCCGCCACGACGGCGGGGCATCCACCCAAGCTCCAGAAAATCCACCCATGTCCACCAAGTCCAAACTCAGCGTCCTCTCCGGGCGCCCCACCATCCGCGAATACGCCCAGGGGGCCGCGCAGGAGGCCACCTCCGAGCTGGCCTCGTTCCTCGCTCCGACCGTCGAGACCACGAAGCACTCCGGCAAATACAAGGTCTACGACGAGGAGACCCGCTTCAAGATCCCCGACACTCTCCGCGGCCTCGGCGGCGAGGCGACGAAGCTCCTCTTCGACCGCGGCGACGCCAACTTCGACTGCGCACCGCATGCCCTCGATAGCGAGCTCGACGACGTCGAGATCGAGGAGGAGGAGGGTGAAAACCTCCTCATGGAGACGGCCGACGAATCCGCCGCCCTCGCCGGCTTGGCGCACGAAAAGCGCGTCGTCGACAAGGCGGTCGCCTCCGCCCCGGTCATCGCCGAGAAGGGCAACTGGACCAACGACGCGAAGGATCCCGTCGCGGAGCTGAACGAGACCATCGTCAACGTCATCAAGAACGCCGGCTACGGCTCGATGATGCAGGTGGGTATCGTGCTCCCGCCCTCCGCGCTCGTTACCTTCTTCGCAAACGCGAAGGTGAAGGGCTACTTCCCTGGCATCGAGAGCATCGCTCCGACCCTCGAAAACCTGAAGAAGCTCCTCATCTCCGCCGACAAGACCTTCACCAAGGTCAGCTGGCTGAGCTTCGACGCCGCGCCGAAGGGCAAGGCCAAGGACAAAAAGTTCTTCCTGGAGGACAAGCTGCTCGCCTTCGCTCGCCTGGAAAAGCCCACCCGCCGAGATCCGTCTTTCATGAAGACCTTCCGCGTGCGCGGCCGTTGGATGATCCCCGGCACCTACCGCCGCACCGACGACCGCGGCGAGGTCGTGAAGATGGATTGGTCGGAGCAGGTCGTGCTGACCAACGCGTCCGCCGCCGAGCAATACAACATCACCTAAGCCCGCAGGTTGTCTCTTCGACCCTCCGAGCGAGCCGCTCGGCGGGTCTTTAGAGCCCACCTAGCCACCCACTAAATCATGTCCTGGGATCCCATCTCCGAAGCCGACGCCCTCACCGTGGTCAATGCGCCCACGCTCGCCGCGGCGCGCACGGCCGCGATCCAGGACGGCCAGGGCGATCCGCTGCCCGCCACGATCAAGCAAGTCGTCGACCAGGTGCGCGGCTCGGTCGGCGCCGCCGGTAAATACATCCTCGGCCCGGCCGGCACCGTGCCCTCGAAGCTCGTCGCCGCCGCTCTCGACCTCCTCGCGGTGCGTCTCCTCGCCCGCCTCGATCTGGAGATCTCGGCGGCAAAAGAAAAACTCTACGCCTCGGCCGAGGCTACGTTGAAGGCGGTCGCCGCGGGCAATTTCGACATCGAGGAGCCAGAGATCCCGAGCGACGAGCCGACCACCGCCCCGCGCCCCCGCATCACCCCCCGCCCCCGCACCCACCGCCGCGAAGACGGCGACGGAGCCTAACGCCATGTTCGACGAGGAGGCAAAGTCCGAGCTTCCGCGCGCCAAGCCTGTAATCGGCTGGCCGGGGGGAAAGACGCGGATGCTGAAACACATCCTGCCGAAGATCCCGGAGCACACGCTTTACTGCGAGGTGTTCGGCGGTGGCCTGGCCGTGTTCCTCGCGCACACCCCGTCCGAGGTGGAGGTCATCAACGACATCAACGGCGACCTGGTCAGCTTCTACCGGTGCTGCAAATACCACCTGGAGGCGCTCCTCGACGACATCGACCTCGTGCTGAACTCACGCCAGGAGCTGCGCGACTACCTCGCCCAGCCTGGTCTCACCGAGATCCAGCGCGCCGCGCGGTGGTTCATCCGCAACCGGATCAGCTTTGGCGGCCAGGGCCAGAACTTCGCCGTCCATCGTAGCCATCCGATGAACAGCCGGGCGAAAAACATGCTGGCGATTCGTTCGCTCAACCGTCGCCTGGATCGCACCACCATCGAAAACGTCTCCTGGGAAAAGTGCCTCGCGCTCTACGACTCGGGCGAGAGCTTCTTCTTCCTTGATCCGCCTTATCTCGACGCAGGCGGCTCGGCCTACGGTGGCTGGAGCGAGCATGAACTCGCGCGCTTTGCCTCCGCCGTCGTGAAGCTGAAAGGCGAGTGGATGGTCACGTTCCAGGACTGCCCGCAGATCCGCGCGGCGTTCTCCGGTTTCCAGATCGCCGCGGTCGACCGCGCGAACGGTATCGGAAACAACGGCAAGAAACGCGCCGGGCGTCGCTACCTGGAAGTCATCATCACGAGCGAGCGCGACGAGTTCACGACCGCACGGAAAGCGAGGGGCGCGTGATCTACTCCAAGCCGCTCCCCTTCGCCGAAGCCCTCGGAAGCCAGGCCGTGCGCCGCTTCCTGCCGACCGACTTCGCCTCCGGCCAGCTCGCGAAGCTCGATCCCGCGCTTCTGCGTCGCTCGCAGTTCTCCGCGATGGTGCAGGATCTCGACCACCTCGACGAGCTGGCGACCACTTACCGCGAGATCCTCGCCGGCACGCTTGACCGCGCCACGGCCCGCCTCCGCATCAAGACCTACCTTGACCGTAAGGGCTACGCGCCCGATCCCGACAAGGCCGGCGGCCTCCAGGACCTCAGCAGCGACCGCCGCATCAACCTCCAGCTCGATACAAACGTCGAGATGATGCGCGGCCTGGGGAACCACCTCCAGGGCTTGGAGCCCGCGGTCCTCGACATGTGGCCGGCCCGCGAGCTGGTGCGCCTGGAGGACGCGGAGCAGCCGCGCGACTGGGTGCAGATCTGGAACGATGCCCGCGCCGCCACCACCGAG
>CAMLNJ010000073.1 GCA_946481225.1 uncultured Verrucomicrobiota bacterium
TCGAGATCATCCCCTTGATCGATGTGATCTTCTTCCTGCTCGCGACCTTCGTCCTATTCACCCTCTCGCTCAACAAGAGCGGCGGGCTCTCCGTCGCCCTGCCCTCGACCCGCACGAGCGAAGCCCGCGACCCGGGCGGCTCCGTCACCCTCTCCATCCGCGAGGACGGCACCCTCGGCTGGGACAAGGAACTCATCACCCTCGACCAGTTCCTCGTGCGCCTGCAGGCCTACAAGCAAACCCAGCCCGAGGGAAAAATCCTCATCAACGGCGACGAGAACGCGCTCTTCCAGCAGGTGCGCTACGTCGTCGACGAAGTCCGCAAGGCCGGCATCCGCAAGGTCCTGATCGAGACCCGCATCCGCCCGACCGACTAAACGGCCCCGGCTCCCCGCTCCCATGTCCCTCTTCGGCAGTCCCATCCAGCTGGCCCCGGCCAAGAAGGCGCGCATCGAGATCATCCCCCTGATCGACGTGATCTTCTTCCTGCTCGCGACCTTTGTGCTCTTCACCCTCTCGTTGAACAAGATCCAGTCCGTGCCCGTCGACCTGCCCCAGGCCAGCGCGAGCGCCGCCAAGCCCGAGGAGGACACCTCGGTGGTGATCCAGCTCTCCGACGCCGACTCCGCCTTCTGGAACAAGGAGCCCATCTCCCTCGCCGAGGTCGCCCCCCGCCTCGCCAACTACAAGGCCAACACGCCCGCCCCCAAGGTCCTCGTCACCGGCGACGACCGCGCCCGCTACGGCAACGTCGTCCGCGTCCTCGACGAGGTCCGCCTCGCCGGCATCCAGACCGTCACCATCGAGACCGCCTACCGCGCCTCCGGCCGCTGATCGCGTATCCGACATAAAAATACGATCATATGAGCCGCGACATCATCCTCTCCGTCCTCGCCTCCTTCCTCCTCCACGGCAGCCTCGCCGGCGGCGGCTACCTTTTCAAGAAGCGGCCCGGCGTCGCTTCCGTCGAGGCGGAGGCCCCGACCATCGAGCTGAACCTTCCGCCTCCGCCCGAGCCCGAGGAGCCCGAGCCGGTCGAGAATCTCGCCGCCGAGGCGCCCGCCGATGCCGTCGACCTCGCCCCGCCGATGCAGAACGACACGCCGTCCGCCGTCATCGACTCCCCCTTCGTCCAAAAGCTTCAGGCGCCGCCGCCCCCCGGCATCAACCGCTCCGCCGGGGCCATCGCCATCCCGACCGACACCCGTCCCTCGGCCGTCGCCGGCCCCAAGATGGCGAATCTGTTCAACCTCGGGGACCTTGACCAGAAACCCGAGGCCCGCGTCCGCACGTCGCCGATCTATCCCTTCGAGATGCGTCGCTCGGCCCTCAAGGGCTACGTCATGGTCGGCTTTATCGTCGATAGCGGCGGCGACGTCCGCGATCCCTACATCGTGCGCTCCTCCAATCCCGGCTTCGAGCAGGCCGCGATGGACACCGTCCTGAAGTGGAAATTCAAGCCCGGCAAAAAAGGCGGCGTCGCCGTCAACACCCGCGTGCAGCAGCCCATCGAGTTCGGCCTCAACGAGCAGTGACCATGAGCCCCCTTCGCCTCCTCCGCGCCGCCCTCCTCGCCGTCGCCCTTCTTCCCGCGCCGGATATCCTCCGCGCCCAGCCGCCGGCGGAGCTCCCGAAGAAGGAGATCTCGGACAAGACGTCCGCCTCCCTCGCCGAATTGCGCGCCCTCACCGAGGCCAAGGACTACGCGAAGTCCCTCGCCTTGATCGATCGGCTCCTCGCCGCCGCTCCCGCCGGCGGCTACGACATCTACGTCCTCTCCCAGGTGAAGGCCCAGGTGCTGATGACGCAGGACAAGCTCGACGAAGCCATCGCCCCTCTCGAGACCGCCCTCGCGCTCGCCGACGGCAACGCGAACTTCCTCGATGCCGCCGCGCGTCTCGAGCAGCTCTACCTGCTCGCCCAGCTCCACTACCAGAAGGGCGCGAGCGAAAAGACGCCCGACGCCCAACGCGCCGGCTACCAAAGCACCCTCGCCCGGCTCGACCGCTGGTTCGCACTCTCGGCCAAACCCACGGTCCAGGCGCATCTCTTCGCCGCCTCCGTCCACTACAACCTCGCCAATCTCGGCTCCGACCAGCCCGCCCCGGCCGCCCTTCGCGCCGCTCTCGGCCACTGCGAGCGCGCCATGCTCCTCGCGCCCGAGCCCGGCGCGCAGCTCCGTCTCCTCCTCGTCGCCTGCCGGCTCCAGCTCGGCGAAAACGCCGCCGCCGCCGAACAACTCGAGATCCTCGCCGGGCGGGAGCCCGGAAACGCGAACACCTGGTCCCAACTCCTCGCCATCTACCTGAACCTCGCCGCCGAGGCCAAAAAGCCCGCGGAGGCCGAGGCCTGGAACCTCCGGGCCCTCCACACCCTCGACCGCTCCCAGGCTCTAGGTTTTTTGGTGTCGCCAAAAGATAACTACACGCGTGTCGCCATCCTCTTCAACATCGGCCAGTTCGCCCGCGCCGCCGAGTTGATGGAGAAAGGTCTCGCCGACGGCGGCCTCGAATCTTCCCGGCGCAACTGGGAGCTCCTCGCCTCCGCCTACCAGCAATCAGATCAGGAGGGGAAGGCCCTTGACGCCTACGCCCGGGCCGTCGAGCGCTTTCCCGCCCAGGCCGATCTGGAGTTTTCCCTCGCGCAGACCCTCTACGCCGCCGGCCAGGTGGACGACGCCTACGCCCGCGCCCGCTCCGCCTCGGGCAAGCCCGGCCTGAGCAAACCCGGCTCCGCGCGCCTCTATCTCGCCTTTCTCGCCTACGAGCTGCAGCGCATCGAGGAGGCGCAGACCTGGATCGATCAGGCCCGGGCCGTCGGCGACGTCCCCGCCGCCTCGCTCGATCCGCTCGCCCGCGCCATCGCCGACGCCCTCAAGACCCGCGAAGCCCTCAAGAAATCCTGAGGAAGCAGGCGAGGGGAGGACGCGGATAGAGACCGACACCGCCTCCTTCCCCTTCGCCCTCTCCACCTCACCGTTCCCTTTCCCACTTCCTCTTTCCGTCATGACCAAGACCTATCTCCTCCCGCCTGTCGTCGCCCTGCTGATCTTCGCGGGCGTCTACATCAGCCACGTCGGCGGCATGAAAGAGCGCGAAGCCGTGGCGAAGGCCAAGACCGAGGCCGTGGCGAAGGCAAAGGCCGAAGCCGAGGCGGAATCCCGCAAGATCGCCATGGCCGAAGCCATCGCCCAGGCCGAGACCCGCAAAAAGGAACGCGCCGCCAAGGAGGCCGCCGAAGCCGCGCGAAAAGAGGAACGCCAGGCCGCCCTCGACGCCCGCGCCAAAGCCTACCAGGAGCAGGAAAAACTCTTCCGCCAAGCCGAGCGCCTGAAGAAGGACATCGAGGCCGAGCAGGCGGCCCTCGCCAAGCTTGCGGTCGAGGCGAAGGAAGCCGCCGCCGAAGAAGCCTTTCTGCGCGAGTTTGTCGCGAAGGCGCAGGCCAACGCCCGCGACCTCGAGAGCGTCGCGGCCAAACTCGCCGCGCCTGTTGTCGCCGCCGCCCCCGCCCGCTAGCCCGCCGCGCCCCGCGCGTCCCATCGACTCTCGTCCGTCCCCGCCATGAACAAATTCTACGTCATCGTCCCGCTCGTCCTCCTCCTCGCTTTCGGCGGCCTCTACTCCGCCCATTCCGTCGAGGCCGGAAAGAAGTCCGTCGCGCTCAAGGCCGCCGCGGAAAAAGCCGCCGCCGAAACCGCCGCGAAAAAAGCCGAGGCGGAGCGTCAGGCCAAGGCCGACGCCGACAAGCGCTCCGCCGAGCGCGAAGCCGAGGAGAAGCGGAAGGAGGATGAAAAGGCCGCCAAGTGGGCCGCCGCCGGCAAGCAGATCGCCGAGGAGACCGCCGGCTACCGGGAGCAGGCCGCCAAGACCGCGGCGGAGGTGAAGGAACTCGAGGCCCGGCTCGCCGCCCTTCGCGCCGAGAAACAGCAGGCCGGCCGCGCCGCCTTCGACTTTGCCCGGAATATCGAGGCGGCTCGCATCAAAAAACGCAGCGCCGAGCTCGAGATCCAGCGGCTCGTGGAAATCGTCGCCCAAAAGAGCGGCGCATCTGTCGCGCCCGCCGCTCTTCCGGCCGCGGCCGTGCAGTGAGTTGTCCCCCGCCTCGGCTGTTTCCGCGACCGGACATGTTTGCGTTTCGCAGATGCTTAAATCGAGCGCCTCAGAACCCTTTCTCCCGTCTCATCGGCTGACCTTTGTCTGGGGACGACCGGCGAACGCCCCCGCGCCTTGGCGCGCCGGGCTGTTTTGCTCCTTCCGGCTGGGCAAATCTTTGCTCACGGGAAAACCGTTTCTGCCCGCGATGGCGGCGGGCCTGTATCCCCGGGCGATGATCGTAAGCATCCGGGGGCTTCTTTGTTGGGGGGCGTTGTTCGCCGTGCTCGTCTACTTCGGCGGCGCCGCGATGCTTCACACCCGGCTCGCCGCGGCTCCCTGCAACCAGATTCGCTACTCCGATCTGGTGTCGCCTTGGCGATGGTCGGAGATCCCGGACCTGCGCGCGCGCGCGACGCTCGAACATGCCAGGGCGAGCCACAAGAATGGCCGTTTCACCGAAGCCTTTCATCTGCTGCGCGCCGGCCTCGCGAGGCGGCCCGCCGACGCCGACGCGCGCATGCTCCTGGCCCGGATGTATGTCGTGCTTCTGCGCCGGGATCAGGCCGAGGCGCTGATATTCGAGGGACTCGAGCACGGGGAGGTCGATCCGCCCCGTTTGCAGGAGGCGCTCGCGTTGCTCGGCGAGTCGGATCGCCCTTCGCGCGTCGTCGATTTCTGCCGACGCGCGCGCTCGGCGGGTCGCGCGGGGCAGGGGACGCGCGTCTTGCTGGCCGCATGCGAGGCCGAGGCGCTTCTGGAGGCCGCCGATCCGCGCGCCGCGGCCGAGCTGATCGACGACCCGACGCTTCCGCCCGACGTCCCGATCCGGCGGGCGCGCGTGAAGACCGCGCTCGCCCTCGGGAACCGCGAGGATGCCATCGCTTTCGCCCGCGACTGGACTCGCGATCGCCCCCGTGACGGGGAGGCGCTGGCGACGCTGGTCGGCGTGTATCGCGAAGCCGGACGTTTCGCCGACATGGAGGAGAGCCTGGCTGCCTTGCGGCGGCTGAACCCCGCAAACCCCGATTTCGTTTCCATGGGCGTGCTTCAGAACCTGCTCGCGGGCCGGCGCGCCGAGGCGCGGGCGGCCTTTGACGAGCTGATCTTCCGCTTCGGGGCCGACCGCTCGCTGCTCTCGACCTTGGCGGACGGGCTGGGCGGCCTCGGCGATCTTGAGATGCTGGATCTCCTGGAGGACGTCTACCGCGAGCGTGGATTCGATCCGCAGGGGCTTTGGATGAACCGGGTCGTCGTGCTTATCGGTCGGGGCGACTGGGCCGCGGCGCGCGAAGCGCAGGGCGCCCTCGCGGCGAGGAAGGAGACGCTTACCGACGCGATCCGGGTGTTCACCGAAACCTCCGGAGCCCTGATCGATTATTGCATCGACGGGACACCGGTCGCGAAGTCCGAGGTCCTGGAGATGTTGGTCCGCCACCGGGGTCGACTTAAGCTCTATCTGCATATCGCCGACGCGATGCTCGCCGCCCGCCGCTGGGAGGGCGCCCGCGACGTGCTTCTTTTGGCCGAGGGATCTTTCCCGCAAAGCCGCCGCCTTGCGGTTCGGCGCGAGCGGCTCGCGCCCGAACTGGCCGCCTTGGCCGGCGCGGAGACCCGACGCGCCGAGGATGAGCGGCGCGCGTCGGAGGGCGCCGGAGCGCCTGCCAGCGCCGCCGCGTTTCTCGCCGCGGTGGAGTCGGATCTGCGGGCTGGGAACGCCGGCTTCGCCTTGCGCCGCATCGGGACCATCCGCCGGGAGGCGCCTTCGTGGCTTCCCGACGTGCGCGACAAGATCGACGGACTGGAGCTGGACACGGTGCTTTCCATGGACGATCTGCCGCGTCTGAAACAGGCGGCCCGCGACCATCTGCGGGAAGGGCGTGCCGGGCGCGTGGAGCGGATCGTCGAGGCCGCGCGGGTGGCGGGGGCGGACGGCAGGACGGCGGTCGCCCGCATTCTGCTTGGCGAGGTGTTGCGCATGGATCCTCGGAACGCGGCCGCCTTGGCGGTGCTCGGGGATCATGCCCGAGACGGCGCGCAGGAATAGGTGACCCGGGCGCGTCCGTTTCCTCATGCGGTCTGGGATGTCGGATCGGCGAAACCTGTCACCGGTTCATCGATACACGTCCGGCTCCCCGGTCGGACACGAGGGCCCGCAATTCCTCCCGCGAAAGGTCCACGCGCAACACGTCGCCTTCGCGATGAAGCTGGGTCGCGGGGATCGCCACGAGCGCGTCGCCCGCTTCGAGGGCGCGGGCGGGGCGAACGAAGACGCGGGTCTCCTTTTCGTCCGTCTGCGTCGACGGTTCCGTAGACCGGGAGGAGGCCGCAATGCCCGGAGTCCCGGCCTGGGGCATGTCGCGGGTGTCGGCCGACGGGGCGAGTTGCGGCGCCACCGACGCGAGGCCGATGTCCTTCACCTTGCCGACCTCCTGGCCCTCGCGGTCGATGACCTTGGTGCCGATCAGGTTGGATGCGGTCACGCGTTGCTCCACTTGCTCGCGGCTCACCCGTTCGATGCCGGTGCCGGTCGCCTGCGTCGGAGTGTCCGGGGCCGTCATGGTCTGGGTGGTTGCCCGCGAGCCTTCGGAGGCGGTCGCGGACGGGAGGGTTTCCTCCTCTGTCCGGGGCGTGGGCGGGCCGCTGCGAGTTTCGCTGGGCCGCGGATCGTAGGCTTCGCGCTGGATGCTTGACGAGGTGCGCGTGTCGTCGCCCCAGGTCGCCAGCGGTAGAAGGGCGCCAACCGCTATAAACGAGGTGAAATGTCGGGTTTTCATGGTGATGTCGGGCTAGGGGACGGGATGCGTCCCCGGGTTGTCGTGATGCGGGCGGCCGCTGGAGTCTCGCCTCGCAAGGTGGCCGGCAAGATAGGCCGCGAGGGGTTTCGCCGCCATGGGGCGAAGGGCCCGCCGGCGGACGGGCCGCCGAGCCTATTCCCCGACAGGAACGACCCCGCGGCGCACGAGCCGTGCTTCCCGTCCGCGGCGGGCCGGGCGGAAAACAAAAAGCCCACGACGGAAAATCGTCGTGGGCGAAAGGGTGGGGGAAAGTGGCTGCCCGATAAGGACTCGAACCTTAACAAGCAGAGTCAGAATCTGCTGTGCTACCATTACACCATCGGGCAGGAGGAAAAAACGAAGCTGGAAGACGAAGGGATGCGGCGGAGGCTGGAGCCGGCGACTGGATTCGAACCCGCAACCGCCTGTTTACAAAACAGGTGCTCTACCGTTGAGCTACGCCGGCGGCTAGAGCCGTCCAAGCTGTCTTAGAGGTCGGAAAGAACAGGCCTGCTTGGGGCTCAAGCAGGCCGAAAATGGTGGTTCCCCAGGGACTCGAACCCTGAACCAATTGATTAAGAGTCAACTGCTCTACCATTGAGCTAGGAAACCAAAAAACGGAGGGACGAAGGGGCAGATTTGCCCACCCACTGTCAATGCCGTTTTCCAATAAAAAATGAAACTCCCTCCGCCTCCGGCGCTTCTTCATGTCGCGCGGCCTCACATCGCCTCGACAGCTTCGTCTGTGAATCGCTTCGTTTGGCTTTCATGGAGATTCATTTTCTCGGCACCGGCACTTCGCATGGCGTGCCCATGCTGGCGTGCGACTGCGACGTCTGCACCTCGTCGGACCCGCGCGACCAGCGCACCCGCGCCTCCATCCATGTGATAATGAACGGGCTCCGCATCCAGGTCGACGCCACCCCGGAGTTTCGTCTCCAGGCGTTGCGCGCGCGCTTGTGGGTGATCGACCTCTTCATCCTCACCCATGGTCATGCCGACCATGTCCTCGGCATGGACGATCTCCGCCGCTACTGCGACGGGCGGGCCGACGGCGCTTTGCCCGTCTATTGTTCCGCCGAGGGCGAGGAGCGGGTGCGGGCGATCTTTCCTTACGCTTTCGCGCCGCGCGGCGAGAAACCTGACGGCTACGCGCGATTCGACCTGCGTCGCATGCCCTCCCGGCTGGAGCTCCCCGAAGGCGTGATCGAAAGCACGCCCCTGCCGCATGGACGCGTGGAAACGCTCGGGCTGGTGTTTACCGAGCGGGGTAGCGGCGCGCGTTTCGCCTACTACACCGACTGCAAAACCATTCCGCCCGCCGCGCGCGCCCTCGCCCGCGGCGCCGATTTGCTCGTGCTCGACGGGCTCCGGCCCACGCCGCATCCCACCCATATGTCTTTTTCCGAAGCGCAGGCGGAGGCCGCGGAGATTGGCGCGAAACGCACCTACCTCACGCATCTAGCGCACGCCGTTCACCATGATTTCGGCGAGTTATTAGGGCCTGAAATCCAGGGTTTTGCATACGACGGATGGCGGGTTGAACTATAGGGGATTTTAATCCCTAGCTGTGAACTAGGGAAAAAGAGCTTGCGCGTGTTAATCCCACTATTTTTGTAGGGATTAAATCCACTCGATGAAGCTCTCGAAAAAAGGCGAATACGCGCTCCGCTCCCTGATCGACCTCGGCATCGCGGCCGAAGTGGGGCGCGAACTCGTGCAGGTCACCGAGCTTTCGGACAAGGAGCTCATCCCCGCGAAGTTTCTGGAGCAGATCATGCAGGAGTTGAAGGCGGCGGGCTTTGTCGTCGCCCAGCGTGGCAAGTTTGGCGGCTACCGGCTCGCCCGGCCCGCGTCCGAGATCACCATCGGCGCGGTCGTGCGCTTCATCGACGGGCCGCTCGCGCCCATCGGTTGCGTCAGCCACACCGCCTACGAGAAGTGTAGTTGCCCGGACGAGGAGCACTGCGGTCTGCGCATGCTCATGCTCGATGTGCGCAACGCCATCGCCGGCATCCTGGATCGTTACTCCCTCGCCGATGTCGTGGAGGTCACGCTCCGCAAACTCCGTCGCGATTCACTTCCGCTTCCCTTCGCCGCTCCGCGCGGCTCCGCCCGCGGCCAGCCCGTCAAGGCCGCCACCCGCCTTCGCCGCGTTCCCGCCCGTGCCTCCGCCGCCTCCGCCCGCCGCCTCGCTCCGGTCGAGGGCCTCCTCTCCGAACTCCTCCCCGATTACACCATTTGACCCCGCGCCTCGTCGCCTCCCCGTCATGACAGCTATCTGAAAAAGCGGCACGGGCGCCCCGCCCGTGATCTTCGCCGGCGGCGCGTCTCGCTCCGCCGGCGCCTCCCCGAAACCCGAGAACCCTAAACGGTATCCGCCATGAAATTACACCTCATCTCCGCCCTCGCGGTCGCGCTCGGCTTCGCCGGCGCCGTCTCCGCCAAGACCGTTCAGCTCCTCAACGCCTCCTACGATCCCACCCGTGAGCTCTACGTCGAATACAACGCCGCCTTCGCCGCCCACTGGAAGGCCAAGACCGGCGACGACGTCGTCGTGAAACAGTCCCACGGCGGCTCCGGCAAACAGGCCCGCTCCGTGATCGACGGCCTCCGGGCCGACGTCGTCACCCTCGCCCTCGCCGGTGACATCGACGCCATCGCCAAGAACGGCGGATCCCTCCCCGCCGATTGGCAAAAGCGCCTCCCGCACAACTCCTCGCCCTACACCTCCACCATCGTGTTCCTCGTCCGGAAGGGGAACCCCAAGGCCATCAAGGACTGGGACGATCTCGCCAAGCCC
>CAMLNJ010000074.1 GCA_946481225.1 uncultured Verrucomicrobiota bacterium
ATGCAGCCGACCGGGCCGTCGTCGATTCCGCCGGTCGGCAGACCGTCCTCGATGCGGCGCCAGTCGAGCGCGAAGGGACCGAGGGCCTTGGCGATCATTTCGGCGGCCTCGTGGATGGGCACGGTGCGCGGGCCGGTGTGGTTGCGCGCGTCCCCGCCGTAGTGGCGCTGGATGCGCTCGGCGTCGACCTCGCGCAGGGCGAGCTCGATGGCGTGGATGAGGGGCGTATTCATTTGATGAGGACGAGGGCGAGGATGACGCCGAGGGCGGCGACGTTGTAGATGACCAGGCTGCGGACGTATCGGCGTCGGGATTCGGCGAGCTGCTCGTGGAGTAGCTGGACGTAGGCGCGGAGGTTCTGGACTTCGTCGTTCATGCGGCGGCGGCTTTGGCGACGGTGGTCCAGACGGCTTCTTCGGCTCGGCAACGGTGGGCGGCGACGAGAGCGGCGCCCTCGTCGAGCGTGAGGGCGTGGATTTTGCCGCTCGGGTGGTCGACGATGCGGCGGAGGTCTTTGGCCAGCTTGCGGTCGGCGGCGGTAGGCGTGCTGCCGCGCGTGGGGAGGATGGAGTCGGTGGGGCGCATCGCTCAGCCCTCCCCTTCTTCGTCGGAGCCGACCGCGGGCGGGGTGTATTCGTCCGCCTCTTTCAGATCGGCGATGGTGATGCGCGCGCGCCCTTCGATCTTCGCAAATTCCGAGGCGCGTTGGAGGCGTTGGAAGACGATGCGGCAGCGGCCATGCTGCTCGCTCCATTTTTTCAGCAGATCGAGGCCGCCCTGGCTCTCGATGCCGTAGTGGCGCGCGACGCACTTGAGGTCCGCCCATGGCATGTGGAGGGGGATGCGGAGGATGTCTTGCATCCCGCCCATCCGGCCGACGAATTGCTCGAAGTAGCCGGCGGCGCGGCCCGCGACGAGCTTGTCGCCAAAGTCCGTCGTGAAGTTCAGGATGATCGTGCAGCCGGTGTCTTCCTGGAGTTCCAGCAACCAATTGAACATCGGCTGATCCCAGCCGGCGTGGTCGATGTAGAGGTTCTGCGCGTTGTCGATGATCAGGGTGCGCGTCTCGTTGACGTTCTTCCGGATCGCGGCCTCGCGGGTGTGGCTGTATTTGAGCGTCGTGGGGTTCTCGCCGTAGCGCAGGGCGATCTTCACTTGAAGCGTGGTGAGCTTCTTGTTCGCCGGGGCCTCGATCCGGATGACGGTGCCGTGGTTGTTCAGCATCGCGTAGTGCTTCAGGCACGCGGTCGTCTGCCCGCCGGTGGCGTGCATGATGCCGCCGAACTTGCACACCGCGTTCAGCGCGCGGCGCTCGGTGACGAAGTTTTCGATGCAGGTGTAGGTCGGCGTGACGATGAACTCCTGCCGGCCCTGGCGCGCCGCGTTCTCCGAGTAGCGGCGGATGCTCTCGAACATTTCGAGGAACTCGCTCCAGGCACGGCCGCCGACGTCCCAGGTGCCCGACTTGGTCTTAAAATTGTGACCGTTGAGCAGATTGTAGAAATACTGCTCGGAGCGGTCGTGGCCGGCCTTGATGGCAATGGCGCGGAGCGAGGCCGAGTTGCCCTTGCAGGCGTCGAAGAGATAACCCTGGAGCCAGCGGACGTGGGTGCGGATCGGCTCGGGATAGTGGTGGATCGAGACCTCGTAGTCGGCCAAAGACTTCTTTTGCTTGGCCAAGTTCTTGAGGCCGCCGGTGGTGGCGAGCGAGCTGGCGTCGGCCGGAGCGACCTCGACTTCGAGGGCGGGAGCGGATTTGAGAGCGGTGGTCATGTCTGACGGTTGGTTAAGAGCTTCCTAGGATGTGGCTGGGGGCCTGGTCCGTTGCCGCGGATCAGGCTCCGTTTTTCGGGGCTTCGAGCAGCTTGGGCGCGGCGGCCTTGGCGGCGGCCTCGGCATCCAGTTGGGCTTGGAAGCGGGCGCCGGATTCGCGACCGACCGCGAGGATGTGGCGCAGGTGATTGCGGATCGCTTCGATGGATGCCTCCATCTTTTCGATTTCGTCGGTGTAGAGGTCGGACGTTTCTTCGTCGTCGCTGTAGTCCCGGATCACGTGCTCAAGGTCGGCGAGCAAGCGCTCGGCCTTTTGCCAGTGAAAGTGCATTAGTTGGCGCGGGGTCGTGTCCGCAATCGCCTTGAGGGCGGCGAGACGAGCCGGGCCGGTAGCCAAGGATTCCTCGGTGTGGATTGTGGTGGTGTGTTGTCTGGTTTCGGCGGGCATGGTGGCGGTTCGGTTGGGTTGACGTAGGGAAATTCGGATACGTTCAGGCCTCGGCCATGCGGGCCGCGGCGGCGGCGGCGAGTTGGGCGGAGCGGTTGCGCTGTTTGGCGGCGGCCTCGCCCTTGGGCGCGGCCTTGGCGCGGGCGGTGGCCTTCTCCTGCACCGCCAGGGCGGCGGTCTCGGCAAGCACCTGGTTGGCGTGCTCGGTCGCGGCGAGATCGCGCTCCACCAGCGGGCGGGCGGCGGCGAGGGCGGGGGCGAGGCGTTCGCGTGCGGCGGCCTGTGCCTTGCCGGCGGCGCGGGCGAAGCCTTCGACGTCGCCGCGGGTGTGGACGTGGGTGCGTGCCACCCATCCGAGGTAGCGGCCCTTCGCGTCGCAGACGTGCATGCGGAGCGGGTCGAGCATCGAGACGAAAGTCGCGAACTTCTCGCCGTCCGGGAGCGTGGCGACGGCGCCGTCCTCGGCGCGGACGATGCCCTCGTAGTGGTGCTCACCGGGGCCGAGATCCATGTCGTCGAAGTGGAAGCGCCCATCCTTGCCGACGCGGCGCTCCTCGGCGTGCTCCATGCCGATGAGCTGGATGCAGACGTGGGCGGGGAGACGGGTGAGCACCGGGCGCACCTGCTCGTTAAAGACCTCGCGCGGGCTCAGGTAGCGGCAGGAGGCGGCGCGCGGGTCGGCCTCGATCTGCGCGACGATGGCCGCGCGCACCGCGGGCGCCATGTCGCGCAGCTCGGCCTGCGGGCGCCAGGGCTGGTCGGGCGTCAGGCGGTAGAGCGCGCGGGTGAAGCCGAGCGCCTCCCACCCTTCGAGGTCGTGGTCGGTGCGGTCGTTGATTCGCTCCTGGATCGCCTCGACGAGTTCGAGCGCCTTGGCGAGCGGGGGCGTGATCTCGGCCGTCACCACCTCGCGCAGGTGCGCGGGCAGGAGCAGCGCGCAGCGCTGGAGCTGGTCGAGGTGGCGCTCGCGGCCGTGGAGCTCGTCCGGCGCGTTGAGGCGCATGTTGCTGCCGGTCTGCGCGGGCAGGATCAGACGGTCGCTCGTCTCGTTGTGGATGAGGTTGCCGAGCGATTCGAGGGCGGCCTTGAACTTGAAGTTGCCGCGCCCGCGGCCGGCGTAGAGGCCGGCGGCGAGGGCGTGGTTCTCGATGCCGCCGCGGTCGATCCGGATCTTGCCGCCGCTGGCGTCGTGGAGGATGCGCTCGAAGGCGCCGCGCACGTTGGCCGTGCCGTGCTCCATCATCAGCGTGCAGCCCTCGGGGTTGAAGCCGTGGTTGCCGAGGCAGTGAGCGAGGAGGAAGAGGAGCTCGCGTTCCTTGAGGCGCTCCATGCGGCCGGTGGCGGCGTTGAGCAGCTCGGGCTTGATGCCGCGGGCGACGAGGCAGGCGGAGAGCAGCTCCAGGCCGTGAAACTGGAGGAGGCGGCGCGCGCCGACCTGGCCGGGCACGGTCACCTTGAAGTCGTGCCACATGTCGTCGAACACCCAGTGCGAGCCGGGGGCCAGGCCGACGCGGGTGGAGAGCACGCCCGGCATCAGCTCGGCGGCCGAGGAGGTGCCGACCGCGGCGACCGCGATCTCGACGTCGGTGGGGCGATACTTTTTGCGTGTCAGGTTCGAGTAGCTGAGCGAGCGCGGCAGATCGGCCGGGCGGTCCCGGTGGGGCAGGCCCTTGATCGGGTGGCCGTGGTGCCACTGGCGGCGCAGCTCGCGATGCGCGGCGGCCATCTTGCCCTTGAAGCGCGCGCACAGCTCGTGCCAGTGGTCGACGGTTTCCTGGGCGATGCCGGTCTCGGTGTCGGGCACGCGGGCGCGGTTGACAAGGGTCTGCCAGTCGCGGTTGGAGGCGGCCCATTTGTAGAAGAGTTTCCGCACGCCGCTCTCGGTCAGGATGACACCATGGTGGAAGCGCAGGGCCTCGGCGCGGATAGCGGCGGCCTTGTTCTTCGCCGCGTCGATGCGCTCGCACATGACGAGCCGGGCCTTGACGTGCGGCTTCTCGGCGTCGTCGAGGCGACCGTAGACGGGCGAGTTGGTCATTGCCTGCTGGCGTTCCGACACGGCGGGTCGGGCTGCGGCGGAGCCTTCGGAGAGAGAGAGCGCGGCGGACATGGTTAGGAGTTCCCTGCGCGTTTCACGGCGTTGGTGATCTCGGTGACGCAGGCCGGGCAAATGCACCGGTTGATCCATGCGCGCTCCTCCATCGGGTGTTCCTGATCGTAGGTGATCCAGCCAGTCGGCTTGGGGTTCGCGTCCGGCTTCGATTCACGACCACACAGGTCGCATTTATATGCGGTGAGAACTACTTTGGGCATGTTCAGGCCTTGGGCTTGAGGGTGGCGGCGACGGCCTTGGCGGCGTCGATGAGGTTGCCGTGGAGGATGCGGCGCTCGGCCTCGTTGCATTCGTTCCACGGGTTGTCGCCGAGAGCTTCGACGAGGAGATTGTTGAGCCCCTTCGCGCGGGGCTCCCAGCCATCGGCGGGGACGGCCGGTTCGCCGGCCTCGCCGTCGTTGTTGTCGCCGCCGGCCCCGCCGCCGCGGGTGTTGCCGCCCTTGGCCCCGGAGCCCTGCGAGGCCTTTGTGACGCCGCATTCGAGGAGAAACTCCATCTGCGTCCGGCCGTCGCTGATCTTGTGGACGGCTTTTTTAAGCAGCTCCTGCTCGGCGGGGGTGAGGGCGCCGGGGTTTTTCTCCAGGATGGAGCCGAGGTCGAGGTCGCTCTTGGAGAGGCGGGGCTTGGCCGCCTTGGCCATTTCCATCCAGCGGGCGGCGGTCTGGTCGGAGATCCCGAGGTGCTTTTTGACCGCGTCGCTCCACTTGGGGATCAAAGCCACACCGTGTGGCTTTGCCCCCTCCCCCCCGATCAAAGCCACATCGTGTGGCTTTGATCCCGATTTGCGGTCACCGCCCCGCTTTACGCCCCACGTTTTGTGGAGGGTGAGGAGTTCCAGACCGGCGAGGATCTGCGCGGCCAGGCTTGCGCGCTGGAAGAGCGTGGCGGCCTCGACCAGGCGGCGGGCCTTCGCCCACGGGTCGACCTGGACGGCGCCGGGCGCGGGTTCGATCTCGATCACGGCAGGGCTTAGGGGGGCTTTAGGGTGGGCTTTGGACATGGCAGGGAGCGGGGAGATGGGAGCAGGGAGCGAGGAGCCGGAGGGCCGATCCGGGCGGCGCTCGCAGCGGTGGGTGCGCAGGCCGCGCTCGGTGAAGTTGCCGCGGCCGCAGGAGGGGCAGGTGTGGAGGATTTCGGCGCTCATGCGGCGGGTGTCTTCACCTTGCGGAACCAGGCGTCGGGCTCGGCCTGGGCGTGGTCGATCATCTCGTGGAGGGTGGGTGGCGTGTCGGCCTCGACGGAGCAGACGTAGTGGATGCCCTCGGTGGTCCACATTTCGGCGAACCACAGGCGATCTCCCATCGCCGGTGAGTGGCGGGCGCGGGCTCGGTCGAAGGTGACGACGGTGCCCTTCGGGAGGTCGGCGAGGGTGTCGAGCGGGAGGGACATGGCTCAGGCGGCGCGGCCGGGGCGGCGGCAGTGGTTGAGGATCAGGCGGTCCCCGGCGCGCCACGCGCGGAGGGCGCGCGCACTCAGGCCCGCGCGGAGGTAGCGGGTGGCCCGGGCGTCGAGCGCGTGGGCCGCGGCGATGGTCTGTTCGACGGTGCTCATGGCTCAGGCGGCGAGGGGCTGGGAACGGAGCGCGGCAAGGGCGGTGCGAAGCTTCGCCTCGACTTGCCCCAGCTCGATGCGGTGTCTCGACAGCCAGCCGGCAAGGTATTCGCGGTTCTCCGGGCGCACGGCGTTGGCGAGCGACTGCTCGCGCTCGACGATCTTCTGGCGGAGCTGCGCGGCTTTGCGTTTGAGCACGATGTGCGCAGGAGCGCTCTCGCCGCAGAGATCGGGCGAGCCGTCCGAGTCCTCCTGCCAGTTAAGCGCGTCGAAATCTCCGTCTAGGAGCTTCGCGAGCGCGGTCTTGGCCGGCATTTTGAAGCAGGTGACGCATTCGCCGTCGTAGTCGCGGATAAAGCAGGTGAGCCCGCGGTGCTTGCGGATGAGCCGGGCGAAGTAGTCGCGATCGAGGACGGTGGATTTTCCTTCGAGGTAGTGCATGGTGGTGGTGGTCGGGTCTGGTGAACGTAGCGAAAGGGTGGATACGATCAGGTGCGGGCCTTGAGGATGGTGCGCGCGCGCTCGGCGATGGTGAGCAGCTCGGCGTCGGTGCGGTTCTCCAGCACGTCAAGGAGGAGGCCGAGGAGCTCGGCCGGCTCGTAGTTCGCGGAGAGGGCGTAGAAGAGGATGGCGGAGTCGCGGGAGATGCGGCGGCTCATGCGGGCGCCGTCGCCTGCGTTGAACTCCACGCCCATCAGCCAGGGCCGCTTGGCGTCGGTGCGGCCGTCGACCTCGAACAGGCGCGAGACCGTGCGGAGATCCACGCCGAGGGGCTTGGCGACCTGGTCGGGGCGCAGCATCGGCAGGTTCGGAAACAGCAGGCCGAGCGAAGCCTGCCAGGCCTCCTTTTGCGCGAGCGTGAGCTGTTTCGGGGCGGACATGGCTTCAGGCGGCGGGGCCGGGAGGGAGGCCGGCGCGGGCGGAAAGCAGGGCGATGAACTTGCCGGCTTCGTGACGGTGGAAGAGGGCGCGCGCCGCATTCTCGGCGTCGGCAGGGATGGGGGAGTTGTTCACGACCGCAGTGAGGATCGCGTCGCGCTCACGCTCGGTGGTGTCGTCGCGGGTGAGCGCCCGCACAGCGACGCCGAGGGCGATCTGTTCGTCAGGCGACACCGAGCACCTCCTTCACCTTGGAAAGGACGCCGGCATTCTGGCCGTGGTTGATCGCGCGGCTGACAGTGCTACGGGCGTGGCCGACTTTCGTCGCGAGCTGGGTGACGGTGACCCGCTTATCAAGCATACGCTTTTTTAACGTTATGGGGGCTTGCTTTGGTCGGCTCATGGCGTTGCGGTCCCACATCACAAATGTGACGTCACACTGGACGCAAGCTCATTTGTGCCCTTTAGAGCAAAAAAGAGACATGGCCCGCTATTCCTCCGACACCCTACTCCTCCTCAGAAAACGCCTCCGCCTAGATCAGGAAGAGATGGGCAGGTTGCTGGGCGTCACTCGCTCGTTCGTCTCGCGGATGGAGCGGGATCGCTTCGAAATAAGCGCGGCTACGGCTGAGCGCATGGAGGAGATCGCCGCGAAGAACGGCATAAATTTGATGTCACTTTTGGCCGTAAACGCGATGGCGCCCGCTGCATTAGAGGAGGGTCAAGCGCCCTATTCCGCTGCGCCGGCCGCGCCTGCTGCGGGCACGCCGACACGCGCGGCGATAGAGGCTCGGGTAAGGGCTTTTCTCGACGCGGCGGAGCGCGTGCCGGGCGGGCTCGGCTATGCCTCGATCCAAGTGCAATTGCATCTAGACCCGAGCCGCTTGGCGGCGCTCGATCCGGGCCACGATCCCGCCGAGAAGCTCAGGGAGTGGCTGGCGGCTCAGAAGGCGGCAGAATCCGGTGAAGCGTCTCGGCGCAGAGCTTGATGAGCGCGTTCTTTTCGGCCGCCGCCTGTTGCCGCTCCTCGAACTGGCTCTGCATCTCCTGCATCTGCCGCCACGCGGGGCAGGTCTGGCATTCCGGGAGGGGCGTCGGGGCGGGAGGCTCGGCGTCAGGCATTGCGGGTTGTTTTTGCAAGCTTCCCGGCCCGGAGTATTTCTCAAGGGGGGTCACCCTAGAATTAAACACGTAGTTTTCCACACCATGAAACCTCTCATCGTCTTGATCGCCATCGCCGCCCTTTGCGGCCCGGCCCACGCGGCTGCAAGCGATCCGGCCACACCCGAGCAGCTGGCCAAAGTGGTAGATGCCGCCGCTAACCTGGTGGCCACCGCCGCCGAAGTCATAGACCAGCATCAGGCAACTGCCGCCGCCGTCGCCAAGATAGAAGCCGAGGTCGCCGAGTTTGCCGAAATCAAAGCGCAGTTGCTCGCCGAGAATGCGGCGCTGCGCGAGGCACTGGAAAAGAAAGTCGGCAAAACCGAGGCGCAGCTCATCGAAGAGGCGAACCGGGCGAACATCCGCGCGGCCAAAGCAGAGGGTGAGCTGCTGAAACTGCGGGCCGCGCGGGCCGCTGATCCCTTCGCTCCGGCCTCCGGCTCGTTTGTTGGCGATCCGTTTGCCCCGGCAGTGCAAGCCCCGTCGCCAGCGAGAAAGTGGATCGAGGTGACGCGGCACTCCCCGCTGGGAGATACCAACACGCCCCCATTCACGATTGGTGCGCAAGAGTGGCGCGTGCGCTGGAAGGGGCCGAAGGGGATGAACCTGTATGTCTACACGCCTGGGAAAAGAGCCTACGTTGAAAGCTTCTCTGTAGACGCGTCGAGCAGGGTGGCGGAGGGGAGCATTTATGCGGGCCCTGGTGTTTACTACCTCACCAGCATCGGCGGCGAACCGGGATGGAGTGCCGTCGTTGAGGAGCTACGTTAGCCTCGCGACCCTGCTTCACTACCGAGCCCCGGCCTCACCGCCGGGGCTTTTTCGTGCCCGGACATCGGGGAGTCGCGAATTTCGCCTGACTCCAGCGACAGCAAGGACTCGTAGGGAAGACCCTGCGGGGCGTTTTCCGTAGGGTAAGGGCTCACACGAGCCCCCATGCCCGACGAAACCGCATCACAGCAGATCCCCGCCGAAAAGTCACGCCCACCGGCACGCGAGCGCGTGCTCCCGGTGGCGCAGATCTACGCCGTCGTCGGCGCCGAGCCGCAAGGCCGCTCCGCGATGGTGACGCTCGTCATCGGCGACGAGCGCAACGACCCGAAGAAGCACGGCATCCGCGCCACGCATGGCGACTGGTGCGCGCTCTTCACCGCCCTCGGCTGCGAGGACCCCGCGCTCCGGGCCCGGCTGCGGGAGACGCTCCGCGCCTTGCCGGCCGACTGATCCCCCGAACCGCGAGCAGGATGCTCCCGCTACTTTTCCCACCCATGAAACACACCGCCCGCCTCCTCGGCTCCTGGCTCCTCACCGCCTGCGTTCTCCTCGGCCTCATTGGCCTGTTCTCCGCTGCTCCGTCCAACCTCTTCGCCCAGGCCGCCGATGCTGCGGCGTCCACCGGCGCACTCCTCGACGCCGCGACCGGCGCCCAGGTCGCCGAGGCTCCGGCGCCGGTCTCGCTCCCCCAGGCGATTATCGCCCTGGTCGTGCCGCTCCTGGTCGCCGGCCTTAAGAAGCTGGTGCCGGTCATCCCGAAGCTCTGGCTCCCGATCCTGGCGGCCGTGCTCGGCGCCATCGGCGAGATCATCAACTCCTTCGCCTCCGGCGGCAGTGCCAACGTGTGGCTCGGCCTCGGTCTCGGCCTCGCCGGAGTCGGCGTGCGCGAGGCTCGTGTACACGACCTTCGCGGTGCCCGCGGCCT
>CAMLNJ010000075.1 GCA_946481225.1 uncultured Verrucomicrobiota bacterium
ATCGGATAGTCGCTCGGCGCCTTGTGCACGGCGGTCACGTAGGTGTCGGGGAAAGTCGCCGCATAAAAGCGCGCAGCCTCCTCCGCGTCATGATTGAACCAAAGGCAGATCGAGTTTTTGGGGATCCTGGTGTGCATATAAAGGAGGGGCAGGGAAAAGGGCAGGGAACGAGGACCGGGACGAGGATCGGCGGTCGGGCTCGGGGATAGCCTCACACCGAGGATACTCCCGCCTCTCCGTCTTGCGACGTGCCGTTTGGCCCTTTGGCCCTCGACGCAGGCTCTGTCGGATATTTGAGGCTATCCCTAAAGACGGGCGCGCTTGGGGCGTAGCCAGACAGTCGGCGCGAAGGGGATGCCATGACGCGATCAGACCGGGCGAAGGGCGCCGAGGCGCGGAGCGACGGCGGGTTTGGGAAACGGGAGCTGCGAATCGCCCTTGTAGCTGGCCATGTGGATTTCAAAGCGGAAGGTCGAGCCGCGGCCGGGGGAGCTTTCAACCTCGATTCGGCCCTGCATCAGCTCGCAGAGCCGCTTGGAAATGATGAGGCCGAGGCCCGTGCCGCCGTGGCGCCGGGTGCTGGAGGTGTCCACCTGGCTGAAGGCTCGGAAAAGCTTCGGCATCTGGTCGGCGGGAATGCCGACGCCCGTGTCAATGACCTCGCCGATCAAGCTATAAGCCCGCTCATCGCCGGGGCGCACGCCGTCGGCGGGATCGAGCGGGGCGCCGCTGAGACGGATCGTCACGCCGCCCTGTTCGGTGAACTTGACGGCGTTTCCGACGAGGTTGGTGAGGATCTGGCGGAGGCGGTTCTGGTCGCCGAGAAGGATGGGCGGGACGCCGGGGGCGATCTCGGCGGATAGGCTCAGGCCGGCGCGGCGCACGGGGTCCTGGAAGAGCCGCACGATGTCGTCCACGCAATCGCGCACCGAGAAGGGGCCGGGGATGATCTCGAGGCGGCCGGCTTCGATCTTGGATAAATCGAGGATATCGCAGACGAGCGTCTCGAGCGTCTGGCCGCAGCGCTGGATGGTCTCGACGTGGCCGAGCTGGTCGTGGGTGAGCGGAGTTTCGCGGAGGAGGCGGGAGAAGCCGATGATACCGTTGATCGGGGTGCGAATCTCGTGGCTGACGATGGCGAGGAACTCGCTTTTGGCGCGGTCGGCGGACTCGGCCGCTTCCTTGGCGTCGCGCAACGCGAGCTCGGCCTGCTTGCGCACGGAGATGTCATGACCGACCGCCTGGTATTCGAGCAGCTGGCCGTCGCGATCCTTGATCGCGCGGTGCGTCCATTGGAGCACGCAGGAGCGGCCGTCGGCGTCGGAGAGGGCGGTCTCGAAGGTGGCGCTTTCGGGCCAGGTATCGAGGACCTTCCAGGGCGTCAGACCCGCGGCGAGCACCGACCAGGGCTGGCCGGAAAGGTCTTGGCGGCGGCGACCGAAAAAGCGGGCGTAGGCGCCGTTGGCGAAGGTGAGGCGTCCGTCGGATTTGTAGCGGCAGATGAGGTCGGCCTGATCCTCTACGATGGCGCGGTAGCTGGCCTCGGTCTGCTGGAGGCTGCGGGCCATCTGCTCGATTTTGCGCGCTAGTCCCATGATCTCGTCGGGGTCGTCGGGCGAGGGGGCTCCGTCTTTCTCTTCGGACACCGCGGGGCGGGCGGCGGCGGCCTGTTGATTGATCTCCTTGATCTTCGCGATGAGGGTTCGGTCGAAGACGTAGCCGGCGAGCACGAGAAGGATGGCCCCGATCAGCGCGAGTCCGATCACCCAGTAGGTGGTGCCGAGGCGGTTGCGCAGCTCTTCGTCGGTCGCGATCACGATAAGGGCGACGGTAAGGCTCGCCGCGAGCCCGAGGATCATGACGGTTTGCCGACGGATGGAGACCTGCATGGGGGAAAACTGACCTGGCAAGGGAGCCGAGTCTAACGCAAAGATGGTGTAATCCTGTGATCCAGAGGTGAAAATGAGTCCGCGGGCGCGCGGACGAAAAGACGGCGAAAACGGAATCCGAGGCAAGCGCGAGGCGTCGAGTCGGCCGCGGGCCTAGGCTTGGCGTCCCTTGAATGTCAGCTCCGCGACGCCCGATTTGTCGAGTCCGCCGAGGCCGAGGACGACGAGCTTGTCGTATTGGAGCTTGGTCGCGGCGGCGAGCGGAAGGTGCAGGCCGGCCTCGCAGCCGAGGCGCCAGGCGATGGTGGAGTCCTTGGCGGCGTGGGCGGCGGAAAAGAAACAGTCGTGGGCGCGGTTTTGCATGTCCTCGCCGTCGGTCTTGAGCACCTGGGAGTTTGCCCCGGTGTGGGCGAAGATTTCGCGCAGGACATCGAGGTCGAGACCGAGCGCGTGACCGAGCCCGAGGCCCTCCGCCAAGGCGGCGGTGTTGATGTTCATGACCATGTTGACGAGCGCTTTCACCTGCGCGGCGCGGCCGGCGGGGCCCACGTGGCGGAGCGCGGTGGAGAGCTGGCGCAGCAGGGGCTCGTGCCGCGCGAAGATCGCAGGGTCGCCGGCGCACATGAGGTAGAGGGTGCCGGCGCGGGCCTGCGGGATGGAGGATGCCATGCAGGCCTCGAGCGTGTCGGCGCCGTGGGCCGAGGCTCGGCGGGCGGTCTCGACGTGGGTATCGGGGGCGAGCGTGGCGCAATTGACAAAGGTCTTGCCGCGCACGCCGCCGGGCGCGGCAAGGAGGGAGTCGGCGCCGCTCGCGGGATCGGCGAAGATCGAAAGCTGCGCGGTGTCGTCGGTGACGACGGTGAAGACGATCTCCGCCTCCGCGGAAACCTCCGCGAGGGTCGCGGCGTGCCGGGCGTCGAGCTCGGCGGCGAGGGCCGCGGCCGCGGGAGCGTGGATGTCGTAAACGGCGGCGACGCGGTGTCCGCACTCGGCGAGGCGACGGGCGATGTTCGCCCCCATGCGTCCCGCGCCGACGAGGGCGACGACGCGGGCGGGGACGGGGGCGAAGGGCGCGGTGGCGGGCGAGCTCATGGCGGCGGGCCGGGGCGGAACGCGGAGCGGGGCGGCGTCAGCGTTTGCGGCGCCCGTGGAAGGACGAGCGGCCGCCGGGTTTGCCGGAGGCGCGCGGGCGGGAGGCCGAGGGCTTGGGCGCGGCGGCTTTGGACGCGTCGTCGGCGTCGCTCGTCTCCGGAGCCGGGGGGGGCGGGGCGAGGCGGTCGGGGGCGAAGAATGGGTTGTATTTTCGTTCGTGGGCCAGGGTGGTGAGAGGGCCGTGGCCGGGGCCGATGACCGTGTCCTTGGGCAGGCTGAAGATCCGTGCGCGGGTGTTTTTCACCTGTTCGCGGAAGTGGGTGGCGCTGCCCCCGACCGAGGCGGAGAAGAGGGAGTCGCCGCAGAGGGCGAGCGGCCAGCTGAGCCCCTGCACATAGAAGGTCGTCTGGCCGGGCGAGTGCCCCCAGGTGGGCAGGCACTTGATCGCGATGACGCCGAGGTGGAAGTAGGCGTAGTCGCCAAAAGTCTTCGCGCCCGGGAAGTCGATCGGCTCGCGCTCGTGGGACCACACCTCCGCCCGGGTGGCGGCGACGATCCGCGGGAGCGCGGCGACATGGTCGTCGTGCGTGTGGGTGAGGAGGACCTGCTTAACCCGTAGTTTATTTATCGATACGAGGTCGAGCAGCTCGGTGGCGTCGGTTCCGGTGTCGATCACCGCCGCGTCGCGGGTCTTGTTGTCCCAGACGAGGTAGTTGTTGACCGTCATGTCCCCGTGGGGGGTGTTGAACAGTGCGAACCCGCGCGGGAAGACCGGGGCGCGGGGGTAGGCCTCCTTTTTCGCCAGAATCTCGAGGGCGTCCGGCGAGAGCTGGAGGTGCCGGGCGAGGCGGCGAAGGACGGGCAGGCGAACTTCCCCGGCCTGGACGGCGGCGAGGTCGGCGGGGGAAATCTCGGCGCGGGCGACGAGATCGGCGTCGGAAATGCCGTAGCCGCGCTGGGCCTTGGCGATGACGTCGTTGAAATTGTCCTCGATGGGGATGAGCGGCATGCGGGATAGCAGGGAGAAGGGAGCGGGGAGCGAGGAGCCAGAAAAAAGCGGGCGGGGAGGCGTGGCGCGACGGCGGAGGCGACGACAGGGAAGGGGGGCGCGCCCCGGGGCCGCCCGTGCTTGCACCCGGCGGGCTCCGGTCTTTTGTTTGGCGGCTTTTCCCCATGGCTTACGACTGGCTCAAAGGTGTCGCAGACGAATATGACGTGATCGTGATCGGTTCCGGCCTCGGCGGCCTCACGGGCGCGAACGTCCTCGCGAAGGCCGGCCACAAGGTCCTCCTGGTCGAGCATCACTACCAGTTCGGCGGCCTCGCCACCTGGTTCACCCGTAAGGGAGGGCACATTTTCGACATTTCGCTGCATGGCTTCCCCAGCGGCATGATCAAGAGCTGCCGCCGCTATTGGACGAAGGAGATCGCCGACTCGATCCACCAGTTGAAGCATGTGCGCTTCGTGAATCCCCAGATGGACGTCTGGACGACTTTCACGCGCGAGGACTACACCCGCGTGCTGGTCGAGCAGTTCCGGCTCCCCCGCGAGCAGGTCGAGTCGTTCTACGACCACCTGCGGCAGATGAACTACTACGACAACAACCCCGAGACGACGGGGCAGATGTTCGCCCGCTTTTTCCCCGATCGGCCCGACGTCTGGCGCCTGCTCATGGAGCCCATCTCCTACGCCAACGGCTCCACCTTCGACGATCCCGCGATCACCTTCGGCATCGTGTTCAGCAACTTCATGGGCGCGGGCGTCTACACCTTCCAGGGCGGCTCCGATCTGCTGATCGAGAAAATGTGCGCCGAGCTTAAGAAAAACGGCGTCGAGCTGCGCAAGCGGGTATTGGTGGAACGGATACTCGTCGAGGAGCGCGACGGCCGCAAGGTCGCCTGCGGGATCGTGGCGAACAACGGCCGCGTCATCCGCGCCAAGGCCGTCCTCTCGAACGCCAACATCAAGAACACGATATTCCGGCTCGCGGGGGAGCAGAACTTCCCCGCCGAGTTCGCGGAGCAGGCGAAGAAGGTCCGGATCAACTCCAGTTCCTGCCAGGTCTACTTCGGCATTCGCAAGGGCGAGAGCATCCCGCACATCGGCGACCTTGTGTTCACCTCCGACGCTCCCGCCTACAGCCCCGAGGAGCTTAAGGGGCTGCACACGACGAGCCGCACGTTCTCGGTCTATTACCCCGACACCCGGCCCGGCTCGGACCGTTACACCGTGGTCGCATCGCTCAACGGGCACTATGAGGACTGGAAGTCGATGGACGAGGCGACCTACGAGGAGCACAAGAATCGTCTTATCGAGGAGAGCCTGGCCGCGCTGGAGAAATATATCCCGGGGGTGCGGGCGAAGATCGATTGGACCGAGGCCGCGACGCCCCGCACGATCGAGCGCTACACCACGCACTGGGGTGGCACGAGTTTCGGCACGAAGTTCGAGGGCCTGCCCGTTTCGATGAACCTGAGCGACAAGCTCCCCGGCCTCTTTCACGCCGGCAGCGTGGGCATCATCATGAGCGGCTGGCTGGGCACGATCAACTACGGCGTCATCACGGCCAACAAGATCGACAAGTGGTTGTTCAGCCTGAAGCAGGGCGGCCCCGCATCTGCCGCCGCCACGGCGCTCGTGCCCTGATCTTTGGCCACAGAGGACGCGGAGCGCCGCCACGGAGTTCACGGAGCCAAGCCCGGGACCTTTGGTCTAACTCCGGAGATTGGCTCAACCTCTGTGTCCTCCGTGTCCGAGCTCTGGGCGCTCTGTGACCCAAACTTAAGATATCCTCCTTTTCTTCATGGCCCTCCAGATCGAAAAACTCGTCGTCGGCGCCGGCCCGGCTCCGCGCAAGGGTCAGCTCGTCACCGTCCATTACACCGGATGGCTGAAGAATGGCGAAAAGTTCGACAGTTCGGTCGACCGCAAGGAACCCTTCCAGTTCGTGCTCGGGGCCAGGCAGGTGATCGGTGGCTGGGACATGGGTGTGGCCAAGATGGTGGTTGGCGACAAGGTGCGCCTCACGATCCCGCCTGAGCTCGGTTACGGTCGCGCCGGTTACCCCGATCTCATCCCGCCCGATGCGACCTTGGTTTTCGAGATCGAGTTGCTGGCGGCGGGGTAGGCGGGGGGACTTGGCTTTTCGGGCCTACCTAGATCCGGGTAAAATTCCCAGTTGAAGAAGGGAACGCGGGAGTTTGCCGTTGCGTCGAAGCCTCGGCTTCCAACCCTTTCGATCCCCCTATGAGTTCCCCTCTCACCCACGGCGGGCGAGGCGCTGACAAAGCGTTTACGCTCATCGAACTGATTACCGTGATCGCGATCATCGGCGTGCTGGCCGGGATCACGTTCGGGGTGGTTCGCGGGGTGGGCGACCAAGCGAAGATCAACCGGGCGACGTCGGAGCTGGCCGCGTTGGGCGCCGCAATGGAAGGTTACAAGCATTATTATGGCGATTATCCGTGGATTGGGAGCGTGGGCACCGACAACAATCCGGATCAGATTCAAAGTCCCGAAACCGACCCGGGGTTTACTCCCACTGTCGATGATCGGGCCTATAATCTTGTGCGCGCCCTCGGCGGGCGCCTCGCGCCCAAGCGGGTTCTCGCGAATAATGACGGCGTAGTTCAGCGTCAGATCGATAAAGCTGGTAATATGGTCGATAAATACGCCCGGCCGTTTATCGATTTTAGCGCGTTTCATCTAGAAAGAGCAAAGCCTGGCGATCCCCCCGGAGGCGGTCTTAATCCTCTGCCCGACCCTGCCTATTCGCCTACGGACCCTGATCCCGACTTTGCAAACGCGATTCTTGATCCTTGGGGAAACCGATACCTTTATTACTACAAATCGCTTGCTCGCCCGCAGGATTGGAAGTCTCCGGACTATGTGCTTTTTTCCGCGGGTCCCGACGGTAAAGTGGACTACTCAAGCGGCGAAAAGGCGGCAGGCAAGCTTCCTGATCCCGCCAAAGAGGTGAATGCCGACAATATTTACGCCACTCGTTAATTCCCTCCGCGATTTACTTAAGCCCTTTGTCTTCTATGCGCTTATATTCCCTCTCATCTCCGTATCACGCTAAGCGTGGATTCACTCTCATCGAGCTGCTCACCGTTATCACCGTCATCGGCGTCTTGGCGGCGATCACCATACCTGTCGTGGGCGGTGTGCGGGAAAAAGCCCGAAAGACAAAAACTCGCGTCCAGTTTAGCCAGTGGGCCTCCGGCGTTCGTCTCTTCAAACAGAGCTATGGCTACTACCCTCGCTTCGAGAGCTCCAGCGTCGCCTCCAAGCATAAAGTAAATGGCAGCCTCGTCTACAATAGCGCAGCACTACCTGACGACGCCTATCTTTTTCGAGAACTGCTTACCGGCAAGCCCGCCAAGCCATCCGCCACCACCTTTATCTTTGGCAGCTCCGAAGCTGCACTTACCACGGCGCAAAATCGAAAGCGCATGCCTTTTCTAAGCTTCGATCTTTCGGAAATCACATCCCGCACCGGTGGCGACAGCGGTGATCCCGAAGTTGTCGTGGATGGCGCCCTCAAAGACGCTTTCGGTAACGTCGACCTCGTTGTTCTCGTGGATCGCAATTCCGACGGGTTTATCAACCTTACCGATCTCGCCACGGGCGTGACCGACTACCCCGCCGTCACGGCCAAAGGCGGCAGGGGGACCCTTACTTCCGCTACGATCGCTCTTCATATCAACGCTTCCGACGGATCCGGCAAAGGCGTGCGAGGCGATGTGATTTTCTACAGCCCCGGGGCGGGTTCCTCGTCCGCGCCTCCCGACATCTCGGAAAAGACCGCGGTCTGGAGCTGGTAACGCTTTTGGTCGCATGTCTGGACTTTTCCCTCGATCACTGCTCCCGCTTCCCATGCGCTCCTCCCCTCGTCGCGCCTTTACCCTTGTCGAGCTGTTGGTCGTGATCGCGATCATCGGAGTGCTGGTAGGCTCACTCGCCGCCGTTTTGCGCCCGAGCGGTCGCGCACCCGCGCTCCAGGCGGCGCAGGCGACCCTTTCTGGATTCGTTGCCGCCGCCCGTGCCCAAGCGGCCCTCGATAATACCACGTCTACCATCGTCATCTGGTCCGACCGTGACAATCCTGAGACTTACCTTCGTCGTGCCGCCGTTGCCGTTCGGGTGGATACGAATAATGATGGGCTCGCGGACTCTTACACAATCAAAGGCGAGCCAGTGGACCTGCCGCGCGGCATTTTCTTTGTTCCCCAGGATAATAATGGCACCAATCTTCCGGCTGCGCTGGAGACTCCTGCCGATTGGAGCACCTTCACACTCACGGAATCTCAAGCAACGAGCAACGGCACCACCAGTGCCGCAACAGTAGGCAAGGGTTTCCGCCGCTATGAGGAATCGTCGACCCCCCAATGGCAGCCCGATCCCGACGCTCCAGTTACCTACTATGAGAACCTCGCCTTCGACGCTTATGGTAAGTTGGTTTCTCTCAAAGTTCCCGCCGGGCCCGCCCCCCAATATTTGGCAGTTGCCCCGGGGGAGATTCAAACGGGGGCCGCTTCGAGCGATCGGGGCGTTATATTTCGCGAGGTCGATGGGCTCCGCGGCGTGAAACTTAATGTTTATGGAGTGGCCATCCAACTAAATGAGAAAAGTGCATTTTGACCCTGTTCCCTAGAGGATACACCTTTTCATGTCCTTTCGTTTCCTAGTCCGTCCGCTCCGGGTTCGCGCCGGGTTTTCTCTGATCGAAGTGGTCATTGCTATCGGCATCTTTGCCGTCGCGGTTACCGCGATCATCGGTTTGTTGCTGCCCAATACCCAAGCGGTAACCGAGCAGATTGAGAGCGATGTCGCGCGACGCCTTGCTGAAAGCGTTCAGGCGGAGATTCAGCGTCATGCCCGCACCATTGCGGAGACGCAGAAGTCAACACCTCGCAAGGGGTTGGATATGCTAGACGACATTTTCTTTACCAACGCTCCCGCAAATAGGACCAACTCTCTTTTTCTCGTCGCAACGCGGGACGGTTCGAAGGTGCTCGTGACGGGTGAAGATCCTTACTTAGCTTGGAACGATACATATAAAAATCCCTACAAGCCCGACGATCCTAGCAATTACTCTGTTGTGCCAGCCGTGGATAAACGAGCCGCTGAAAACAACCTGATTACAAGTGGCACGCCGGGCGATCCCCCCGGAATAGCGTTTCGGGATCGTTATTTTCTGATCGAGGTATTCTTGCTCCAATATCCGCCTTACGTCCAAACAAACACTGCCGCTGGCATCGCGCTTCCCTACGTGCCGGTCGGCGTCCGGGTTGTCTGGCCTTATCGGATTCCCGACGGTCCTGCAAATCCGCTCGCTACCTCGAACTACAATTCACGCGGAACTGCGGCAAGTCCTGAGCTTCCGTGGCAGGTCGTGTCCCCGGCGAAGCATTCCGTTTTCAATTTTAATCTGACGATCTCCCCATGAATGTGCCTTCGCGCATCGTTTCGATCTCTCGTCCGGGTCTCCGGAACCGGTCGCGCCGGGGTTTTACCATCGTAGAGCTACTCGTCGCCAGTGCCATCACTTTGGTGGTCTTGGGCCTGATGGTGCAGATCACGTTCTCCACCTTACAAACTTTTGATCGTGTTACTGGAACCTTG
>CAMLNJ010000076.1 GCA_946481225.1 uncultured Verrucomicrobiota bacterium
CTCGCGCTGACGCTCGCCACAGTGTCGGACAACTACAGCCAGATGATCCTCGTGTTCGTGGTCTTCGCCCTGCTTCTTGCGGCCGGACTTTGGCTGGAGTGGAAACTTCCGGGAAACTGGACCGGCCTCGCCTGCGTGCTCGCACTGACCGCCGCGCTGGTTCTCGGCCTGCAATACGTCGGACGCCGTCGCCGCGCGGGCGTCGCGAGCCTCACGGTCGGTCTCGGTTTGCTCGCGCTGGGCTTCGCACCTCGCACGTCCCGCCCCGAAGCGCGTCCTCTCGACACTACACCGAGCGCGGCGCTTCCCGTCGAAGCGGGAAGTGTCCAGCGCGCAACGACAGGCCGATGGCGGCTCCGCGCGCTCCGGCCCCGACGCGACGATGTAAGCGTAAGCCTGCGCCAACTGGGTTTTCACTCCTACCTTTTCGACGGCCTCGTGCGACCGTCCTGCGTGCTGCATGCGGGCAACGACTCCGCTCCCGCCGCCACGACCGCCTCGATGCTGGCCGAGGCGGGCGCCGCCTCGCTGCGCGTCGCCGACCTCCAAGCCTCGCTACCGAAGGAGGGGTTGCCGGGCGCGACGTGGCGGCTCGTTTACCCGGCGCCTGAAATCCCCGACGGCAACGCATCCCCTTCCCCCACCCCATGAAGCTTCTCCTTCACATCGTGCGCAAAGACGCCGCGCGCATCCGCTGGCTGTGGCTGGCGTGGATAGTCGTGCTCGTCGCCAAGGTCGGCGTGGGCCTCGCCTTCGAATTCGTCGGCATGACCTTCCGGTCAAAGCTCGATCTCGGATCCTGTGTATTGATCCAAGGCGGCCTCGTGACGGCCGACGTGATAATGACCTACCTGCTCGCCGCGTGGCTGGTGATGGAGGACGCGCCGATGCGCCCCGACCACTACGCACGCACCCGCCCCCTCTCGCGAGGCGACTTGCTTGCGGCAAAATCGCTCGGTGCGCTGCTCCTGCTTGGCCTCGCGCCCGTGCTCGTGTGGCTGCCTTGGTGGATCTACTCCGGCTTTGGCTGGGCCGCCTGCCTGCGCGAAGCGGTGGTCACGGTCGCCGTCCAAGGCGTGATCGTCCTGCCCGCCTTCCTCATCGCGTCGATCGTCGACTCCTTCCGCCGGGTGTTGCTTTGGACCCCCGTGTGGATCGGCGCGCTCATGATCACGATCCCCGTTCCGCTCCTATGGATAGTCGCCATGCGGGAAGGGGCGGGCGGCCCGAGGGACGACTTGGATTTGCTCGGCCTATGGCAGAGCCGGTTTCTCCTCGCGGGAGCGATTCTCGTGGCGGGCGCCGCCACCCTCGTCGTCTGGCAATTCCTGCGTCGGCGCCCGCGCGAAGCAATCGTAGGCGCGGCGGCATGCCTGGGCGCCACGATGGCGGCCACCTTGACCGCACCGTGGAATTTTTGGCCAAACGCAGGCGAATGGGCGCAAATCCGCCCGAAAGATGCCGAGGGAATCGAGGTGCGGCTGGAGAGCGCGACCCTCGTGCCATATCCGAGAAAGGATGATGGATGGAGACTCTCGCTGCACTGGACGGCCAACACCGGTTCGGACACGGAGATAATCCCGTGCAGGACGCTCGACCGTATTCGCTGGGATGAAATCCAGGGAACGGACTTCAGAACCTACAACCACTATCCCGATAACGAGCTCGAGCGGGCGCAGCTTCTCGAACGTGTCGATTTCGGAACGCTGCCCGCAGGCCCCACGGACGAAAAAGCCGAAGCGTGCAGACAGACACGGCTTCGAGACCAACCGTGGTATGAGGGCGGTTTCACTTGGGACCTGCACGGGTTCAGCCGGCTCATGGAAATCCACCGTCACCCGGCCCCCTTCACCGATCTCCGTCTCCACAGCCGGATGCTGCTCTCCCAAGTGAAATACAAGGTGCAACGCCTCGTGCCCTTGACCGAAACCCGCTTCCGCGCCGACGGAGATCGGTTGGTCCGAGTAAGAGAGGTTACGCTCGACGCGAACAGTCCCTGGATATCGGCGCTGGACCGGCGCCCGGCGCTCCTGATCACACGACCTTGGTTCGCTCTTTTCGCTCCGGCGGCGGCCAAGCGAGCGGAAGAAGACAAATCGAGCGACGGTCTGGCCCTGATCGACACTTGGGACCGGACCGTGGTGGAGCGTTCCTGGTTCGGCCAACATGGCATAGTCATCGGAGGCGTGGCCCTGCGCCCCTTCGTAAGCGGAATCGGACGAGTAGTCGCGATTCGCAACGGGAAATCCGAGTTGGCTCCATTCTCGGAAGAGACGCTACGCGGCCTGCGCCTCGTCGCGGTCGAGCGGCGCGAGACGGCGCGGTTCTATCGCGAGGTCACGGTCGATCCGCTGCCGATCACGGCGGCGGACGAATCACCCCGGCAGCAATAACCCGCCCGACGCGTTTGGACTTCAGGTGGACGAGCCGGGCCCCGCGGCCCGTGGATCGACCGCCGCGCCCCACCCTCGCTCGAGGGCTCGCCCACGCCCCTCGCTTGCCTCGTCCCTGGCCACGCCACACCCTCCCGACGTGCCCGAACCTCGGCCTCGCCCTTCCCGCCTCCGCCGCGTCTGGCGCTACACCTGGCGCATCACCGCGGCCCTCTTCGTCGCCCTCGTCATCGCGCTCATCGCCTGCTCCTTCGACGACGAGCTCCTCGACACCAGCGCCCTCCGCCACGAACCGCGCCAAATTCCCGACTCGGAAAACGCCTACCTCGTCCTCGCCAAAGCCGCTGAACGGTTGGGTGAAATCGAGCCATTCGAATGGTCCCGCTGGTCCGAGCTGATCGCCGGCTTGGACTGGGACGAGATCGAGGTCTCCGAGTGCCTGCACGACCGCGACTACGCCATCGACGCCGTGCGCCAACTACGCGCTTTCCACTCCGCCCAAGCGCCGATCCCGCACGACGCCGAGTCCGCCTACATGCCGCTCCCCCGGATAGATCTTCCGATGCGGCTTACCCTCTTGAACGCGCGTCGCCTGCAACGAGCCAAAGACCATGCCGCGGCGTCAAACTCGTGCGGGACTGCATCCACGCGTTCCGCGTAATGGAAGCAGGCAGAGGCGGCTCGCTTTTCTACCACTACGTTCTCGGCATGCATTCCACGGCGCACGACACGGTCGCCGCGCTCGCCTCGGATCCAGGCACTTCGGCCGCCGACTGCCGCGCCCTTCTTCACGACATAGCCCGTATTCGGCCACCTATAGAAAGCTTTCACCAGCTGCTCGCCGCCGAGTATCGCGCCGAAGAACTGGTCGTCGAAGCCCTCGGCGATCCGGCCAAAATGCCCGCAAGCTGGCATCCTGAAGACAAACGCTACTTGGCCTACCGCGTGCCGTTTCTCTTCAAACCGAATCAAACGCTCAACTATTCGATTCCCTACCTCCTCACCATGCGTGGCGCGGTCGACCTTTCTTTACCGGAGCGAAAGAAAACGATTCCACACAACGCCGACCTTCTCGGATTCCTCTGCGGCCAATACGACGACTGGATAAACCGCCTGGGAAAACAACACGCCCACGACAACGGCGTCTCCTCGGCCTCGAGTCTCCTCCACAAGCGCCTCGCCCAGCAAACCCGCATCTCCCTCGCCGAAACCCTCATCGCCCTCCGCCTCCACCACGACGCCCACGACCGCGACCTCCCTGCCACACTCGACGAACTCGTCCCCGCCTACCTACCCGCCGTCCCGCGCGACTACTTCGACGGCGGCCGGATCAAATACTCGCGCGACCTCCGCGCCATCTGGTCCGCCGGCCCCGAAAACTTCAGCCTCACCGACGCCGATCAAGCCGTCCACGAGCGCGAGCTGATCATCCCGCTCTGCTTCGACGGATCCTATTTCCCCTGGCCTCGACGCGATCCCAAAGCGCCGCCTCGCCACCCCTACGAAAACGAAAGCGGCGAGCCCGCCGAAGGCTCGCCGCCGGAAAAAGCGCACCAAGCCGAAAGCTGAACCTAGATCCGGCGATAGCCCCGGCGAAAGATCGGGCAAGATGCTGAGACAGATGGTGATCGCGGCGGCCCGAAGGCGCACCTGGAAGGTGCGTCGAGCGGCCGACGCGATCAGCAGATGTTCAGCAGGTTGCTCGAGATGAGTCGCGGCTATCGCCGGTTCTAGGCTGAGTGAACCGCGTCGCGGCATCCCTCGCCCCGGCATCGGCCTCACAGCCGCTGCAGGTGGAAACCGCCGTCCACATCGAAGCACGCGCCGGTCGAGAACGGAAAACGGTCCTCGGCGATCGCCCGCACCGCGCGGCCGATGTCCTCCGGCTTCCCCCAACGGCGGATCGGCGTGATGCCGCGCTCGTCGTGGATGATCAACTTGTCGTATTTCTCCTTCACGCCGCCGGTCATGTCGGTCGCGATCACGCCCGGGCGGATCTCGTAGACGTTGATGCCGTCGTTCGCCAACCGGTCCGCGAACAGCTTCGTCATCATCGCGAGCCCCGCCTTCACCATGCAGTAGTCGCCGCGATTGATCGACGCCGTGTAGACCGAGATCGAGGTGATGTTCACGATCCGTCCGCGAAACCCCTCCGCGTCCGGCGCCTGCGCGAGCATCTGCTTCGCCACGAGCTGCGACAGGAAGAACGGTCCCTTCAGGTTGATCGCGAAGAGGCGATCGAAACTCTCCTCGCCCGCGTCGAGCAGGTCCGCGCGCACCTTGGGCGCCACGCCGGCGTTGTTCACCAGCACGTCGATGCGGCCGAACTTCGCGACGGTCTCGGCCACCATGCGCTCGCGGTCCGCGGCCACCGCCACGTCCCCCTGCACGATAAAGCCGTCGCCGCCCGCGGCCTTCACGAGCTCGAGCGCCTCGGCCGCCGCCTCGGCGTTGCCCGCATAGTTGATCGCCACGCGACCGCCCGCTTTCGCGAGCTCGACCGCGATGCCGCGACCGATGCCGCGCGAGGCGCCGGTGACCAATGCCGCAAAACCCTTCGAGGACGTGTTAGCCATAGTGCCGCCACCCAAATCCGCCCGCCTCCGCCCGCCAAACCCAAAGCCTGGCGCGCTTCCCCCGAAAGCGGTTCCGTGCTACGCGCCGCGACCGCAGGCCGATCCGGAATCAGGCGCGCTTCACCCTCACCGCCCGTTTCCGCTCGGGAACCACCTCGCGGCAAAGCAGGCACGTCATCCCGTCGCAGCCTCGCGCCGAACAGTGCTCGCGCCCGTAGAAGATGATCCGCAGGTGCACCGCGTTCCAATGCGCCTCGGGAAACAGCCGCTTCAGGTCGCGCTCAGTCTCCTCCACGCTCGCGCCGAGGCGGGTCAACTTCCAGCGCTGCGCCAGACGGTGGATGTGGGTGTCGACGGGAAACGCCGGCACGCCGAAGGCCTGCGCCATCACCACCGAGGCGGTCTTGTGCCCCACGCCCGGCAACTCTTCGAGCGCCTCGAAACTCCGCGGCACCTCGCCGCCATGCTTCTCGATCAATATCTCGGAGAGCCGGCGGATCGCCTGCGCCTTGCGGGGCGCGAGCCCGCAGGGCCGCACGTGCGCGTCGATCTCCTCGACCGAGAGCTTCACCATCTTCCGCGGCGTGTCCGCCTTCGCGAAAAGCCCCGGCGTCTGCAGATTCACCCGCTTGTCCGTGCATTGCGCGGAGAGCAACACCGCCACGAGCAACGTGTAAGGCGACGTATGGTCGAGCGGCACCGGCGTCTCCGGATACAACTCCGCGAGCCGAAGATCGAGATGGGCGGCGCGCGCCGCGGCGGTGTTCATGCCGCGGGAGCAAACGCGCGCGCGCTCCGCCGGCAACCCCGGCAACCACGCCCTGTCATATGCGCGCCCCCGGCCAGGCGACCCTACCATGAGTTATATTCACCTAACATGCGGCTGCTTATGCATTCAAAACCTTGACATAGGGTATTTCCCCCTGCGGCCCTAGTAACGCCAACTACCTACGCGTATTAACTACATGAAAACACTCCTGCTTCCCTGCCTCCTCGTTTCCGCGCTTACGGCTTCCGCCCAGTTCACGCCGATCGCCGACGACTTCTCCACGGCCGGCACCCTCGTCGGCTCCACCCCCGACTCCGGCGTCGGCGCCTGGACGCAGATTTCCAGCAGCAGCCCCGCCCTCGCCGTTTCCACCGGCACGCTTGGCCTCGCCGCCTCCTCCGGCGAATCCGCCCAGCTCAACTTCGCCACGTCCAACCTGTCCTCCGGCACGATCTACATGGGGTGGGACTTTACGGTATCCGCCAGCGGCTCGATCTCCACCAGCGACTCCATCCAAGCGGTGGCCGGCTTTCGCTCCGGCACCGCCTCCAGCGGCGCCTTCGAGCTCTCATTCGGCATCTTCCGCCCCTCGGCCGCCGCCCAAAGCTTCAGCGGCGCCACCTCGACCACCACCTCCCAGGTCGTCGTCGGCGTCTTCTCCGGCACGAGCCTCAACGCCTCCACCAACAATCTCATGGAGTGGTCCAGCGCACTGAACCGGGGCGCGCAGTATCGCGCCGTGCTGGGCCTGGACTTGGTCAACGACGAAGCGCGGCTTTGGATCGCGCCGGCCTCGGAAGCCTCGACCTCGATCGCGCTCGGCTCCACCGCCGCCATCCGCGGCGTCTTCTTCCGCCAAGGCGCCGCCAGCCACGGCGTCGTGTCGATCGACAACCTCGTGGTCTCGCAAGACTTCGCCTCCGCCGCCGCGATTCCGGAACCGTCCTCCTTCGCCCCGATCCTCGCGCTCTGCGCCTTCGGCGCGGCATCCCTCCGCCGCCGCAGGTCGAATCGCTGAAAGTCATATGCGGCAACCGCGCCCGGCCCGTGTCGGGCGCGTGTAGACGCACCACCCGTCGGCGCGACCCGGCGCGCGGTCTTACACCAAAACCGCCCCTCCCGCCTTTGCGTTTGCCGCGCGGCCTCCCCCTCTCACCCTGCGGGCAATCATGTCCGCCTCCGTGCCCGCTCCCGTTTCTTCTTCCAGCTCCGCCATCGCGGCCCTCCTGGCCCCGACCGACGCCTTCGCGCCGCGCCACAACTCCCCTGACGCGGAGGAACAGGCCCGCATGCTCTCCGTCGTCGGCTACCCGACCGTCGACGCGCTGATCGACGCCACCGTCCCCGCCTCGATCCGCCTCGAAAAATCGCTCTCCCTTCCCGCCGCGCTCAACGAATCCGCCGCCCTCGCCGAACTCCGCGAAATCGCCGGCCTCAACAAGGTCTTCCGCAGCTACCTCGGCCAGGGCTACTACGGCACGATCACCCCGCCCGTCATCCAGCGCACGATCCTCGAAAACCCCGGCTGGTACACCGCCTACACCCCCTACCAGGCCGAGATCGCCCAAGGCCGCCTCGAGGCCCTCCTCAACTTCCAGACCCTCGTCACCGATCTCACCGGTCTCGACATCGCCAACGCCTCCCTCCTCGACGAGGGCACCGCCGCCGCCGAGGCCATGATGCTTTGCCACCGCGCCAAGGACGCCGACGGCGGCGTCTTCTTCGTCTCCGAACTCTGCCACGCGCAAACCATCGACCTCGTCAAAACCCGCGCCAAGCCCCTCGGCATCAGCGTCCTCGTCGGCGACCACGCCTCCCTCGACGTCGCCGCCACCGCCGGCCTCTTTGGGGTGCTCGTCCAATACCCCGACACCCGCGGCGACATCCACGACTTCGCCGACCTCTTCGCCCGCGTCCACGCCATCGGCGGCTTCTGCGTCGTCGCCGCCGACCTCCTCGCCCTCACCCTCCTCCGCGCCCCCGGCGAGTTCGGCGCCGACGTCGCCGTCGGCTCGGCCCAGCGCTTCGGCGTCCCACTCGGCGGAGGCGGCCCCCACGCCGGCTTCTTCGCCACGCGCGACGCCCTCAAGCGCCAGATGCCCGGCCGCCTCGTCGGCGTCTCCAAGGACGCCCAGGGCCGCCCCGCTCTCCGCCTCTCCCTCGGCACCCGCGAGCAGCACATCCGCCGCGACAAGGCCACGTCCAACATCTGCACCGCCCAGGTGCTGCTCTCCGTCATGGCGTCGATGTATGCCGTCTGGCACGGCCCCGCCGGCCTCCGCCGCATCGCGACGCGTATCCAAAACGCCACCACGCTCCTCGCCGCCGCCCTCCGCCGCGCCGGCGCGACCGTGAACGCCGGCCCCGTTTTCGACACCCTCGTCGTCGGCAAGGTCTCCGCCGCCCGCGTCCTCGCCAACGCCGAGGCCAGGAAGATCAACCTCCGCGCCCTCGACGAGACCACCGTCGGCCTCTCGCTCGACGAAACCGTCTCCGAGTCCGACCTTCTCGACATCCTCGCCTGCTTCAGCGAGTCCGCCGAGCTCTCGGCCGCCGACCTCGCCCCCGTCCCCGCCCCCCACGCCCGCGCCTCCGCCTACCTCGCGGCCAAGGTCTTCAACAGCCACCACACCGAGCACGAGCTCCTCCGCTACATCAAGCGCCTCGAGGCCAAGGACCTTTCCCTGTGCCACTCGATGATCTCGCTCGGCTCCTGCACGATGAAGCTCAACGCCGCCAGCGAGATGTTCCCCGTCTCCTGGCCCGAGTTCGGCGCCATCCACCCCTTCGCCCCCGAGGACCAGCGCCGCGGCTACGCCCGCCTCGCCCGCGAGCTCGAGGCCTGGCTCTGCGAGATCACCGGCTTCGCCGCCGTCTCCCTCCAGCCCAACGCCGGCTCCCAGGGCGAATACGCCGGCCTCCTCGCCATCCGCGGCCACCACGAGGCGCGCGGCCAGGGCCACCGCATCATCTGCCTCATCCCGACCTCCGCCCACGGCACCAACCCGGCCTCCGCCGTCATGTGCGGCTACGAAGTCGTCCCCGTCGGCTGCGATTCGCAGGGCAACATCGACGTCGCCGACCTCAAGGCCAAGGCCGACCTGCACGCCGACCGCCTCGCCGCGGTCATGATCACCTACCCGTCCACCCACGGCGTATTCGAGACCACGATACAAGAGATCTGCGCCCACGTCCACGCGAAGGGCGGCCAGGTCTACATGGACGGCGCCAACATGAACGCCCAGGTCGGCCTCACCTCGCCCGGCCGCATCGGCGCCGACGTCTGCCACCTCAACCTCCACAAGACCTTCTGCATCCCGCACGGCGGCGGCGGCCCCGGCGTCGGCCCCGTCTGCGTCGCCGCCCACCTCGCGCCCTACCTGCCCGGCCACGCCGTCTCCGCGCCGCGCCATGTTCTCCACGGTGGCGGGAGCGTCCAGCTCCCGTCCTTGTCCGCCGCCTCCGAGCCCTTCACCCCCGCCGTCACCGGCGCCGTCTCCGCCGCGCCCTACGGCAGCGCCTCGATCCTCGTCATCCCCTGGATGTATATCCGCATGATGGGCGCCGAGGGCCTGACCGACGCGACCAAGCTCGCCATCCTCAACGCCAACTACGTCGCCGCCCGCCTCGAGAAGTTCTTCCCCGTCGTCTACCGCGGCCAGAACGGACGCGTCGCCCACGAGTGCATCGTCGACTTCCGCGGCTGGAAAAAGCACGGCCTCGAGGTCGAGGACGCCGCCAAGCGCCTCATGGACTACGGCTACCACGCCCCGACCATGAGCTGGCCCGTCGCCGGCACCCTCATGATCGAGCCCACCGA
>CAMLNJ010000077.1 GCA_946481225.1 uncultured Verrucomicrobiota bacterium
CGCCTTGGCCGAACTCGCTTTCTCGCTCACGCTGGCCCGACTTCTTTCCCGGACATGCCCTAGCGAGAAGACGGTGAATAACTTGCGAACAAGCGGGGCAAGTTGGTGTTGTCGGTTGGCGATCCGGCCTCACCTTCGCATCCTTTTCCGAGCCGTGACCGCCGATCCATGCAAGACCCCTTCACCGGACAAGCGACCGTCCTCCAAGGTGGGCGCCACCCCGGCGCCGACGTCCAGGCCGCTCTTCAACACGATCACGAGCGAAGATTGGAAGCGTTCGCTCGCTTCGGCGCGGCAGCGCAGAAAGTCGGCATCGGAGCGGATCCAGACGATGATCTCATCCTCTGGGAAGAAGACCAGCTGAGCCTGCTGGCGGACGCGGACCCGCTCTGGCACGAGCTCGACGAGGCGGCGCGGGCTTTTCGTCGCACGCTGCCGATCGTGCCGCTCGAGGCGTTCGGTTTTCCCGATCACGAGCACGAGGATCCGATGGGCGAGGGCAGCCCGCGCCTGCACCGGATCGGGAGCGGGGTGGAGGCGAGCGCGTTTCAATCGATCCACGACGGCTCGATCTACAAGTTCTACCTGCCGCGCGAGGAAGGGCGGATCGGCGGGACGTTTTCGTTCGCGCGCGCCGGTTCGGCGGACGGGCTGGACGCGCCGGCGTTGCAGGCCGACGCGTGTCTGGGAAGCTACCGCGATTTGCTGGAGAAACTCGCGTTGATTCTCGCGCTGGAGGGCATGCCGACCGAGGTGGTGGGCGTGACGCCGGAGGGCGTGCTGGTGGCGAAGCAGCTCCTCGGCGAGCGCCTGCCGGAGGGCGCGGACGTGAGCGCGATGTTGCCGGAGCGTTTGATTCCGATCCCGGCGCGGTTTCTGCGTGCGCACCGCGATCATCCGAGGCTGGCGTTTTTGGCCGGACGGTCGTGGTTCATCGCGGACACGCATGCGAAGAACCTGGTGCGCGACACGGAGGGGCGGCTGCGGGTGATCGATCTGCTGGCGGCGCCGTTTCCGGTGGATCTGGCGGAGCAGGACCCGCTGATGCGCGACTGGCTGGCGCGCGTGGCGCTCGACCCGAACGCGGGGCTTTTGCGGGCGGCGCACGACGACGAGTTGTGACGAGTCGCGGGATATTAACTGCGGATTTCGCGGATGGGCGCGGATGCCGGGGAGGCGGGCCCGATCGCTGTCAGCGGGTCGTGGTCGGGACGGACGGCGTGTGTCACGAATTGACGGAATCACACGGATGGAGAAGCGAGCCGAGGCAAGTGGCTCGGAGCGCAGGCGGCCTACGGGGGAATGGAACTTAGCGCGTTTTCAAATAGAACTGTAGCCGCGTCCGTGTCGGACGAGTCGCCCGATAGCGAGGGCACGGCCGACACGGCCGTGGCTACAACTTTATTTGAACTGCGTCAGGTTGAAGGGCCTGCAAAGGCCAGCCAGCCGTAGGCGGCGCCGTAGATGGCGCATTGAGCGCGGAGGAGCGCGAAGCCGAGGCGGAGACGCGGCGTGGTCAGTTCGGGGCCGACGCGGAGCCACGGGAGGAGCAGGAGGCGGCCGCCCCACCAGAGCGCGATGGCGGCGGCGAGGAGGCGCGAGGCGGCCGAGCCTTCGAGCAAGGCGGGCGCATGGAAGAGGCTGACGTAGCCAAAAAAGAGCATCACCGCGCCGACGGCGGCGTTTTGCGCGACGGCGAAGCGGCGGTGGACGGGCGAGAGCGCGGCGAGGCCGGCGTCCCAGTCGCGTGGGATCGGCGTGCGAATCGCGAGGCCGACGGTGATGAAATGAAAAACGCCCGCCGCGCGCAGACCGAGGAGCCAATGGTCTTCGCTCATGTGGTGTGCGCGGCGGGCGGGCGGAGGCGGTGGAGGCGCGCGGCGATCCGGGCGATGCTCAAGGCGTCGAGGCCGGGGCGGCGGCGGGCGCGGGCGGCGGCGTGCTCGCGGCGGCCACGGTGGCGGTTTCGGCGGCGGCCTTGGCGCCGGCGTCCGCCTTGGCTTTTTCGGCGTCCGCGGCGGCTTTCTTGGCGGCGATCTCCTTCACTGCGGCGTCGTAGGCGGCGGCGACGCTGGCGGAGTAGGTTTTTTCGAGGTCGGGGTAGAGGGCGATGGCGGCCTGCACGGCTTTGGAGTAGTCGGCGGTTTTGCCCGTCTTGGCGTGGAGGTAGATGGCGAACTCCTCGACGGTGTTGAAGGAGAGGCTGGAGGTTTTCTTGACGAATTCGGGGCCGCCGAGCGCGGCCATGGCGCCGGCCTCCTTGCCCTTCTTTTTGAGGAAACCGCCGGCGAGGCCGCCGCCGGGGACGACGCTGGCCAGGCCCTTGCTCGCGGCGGCGCCGGCCTGTTCGCCGGCGACGTTGCCGACCTGGGCGTTGATCGCCTTTTGCGCCCACTCGGTGAGCGCGCCATTGGCGTCGATGGGGAGGAGGTATTTGCCGGCGGAGCCGTTGATCGGGGTGGCGGCGGGCAGCTCGACGTCGTAGGCGGAGTATTTTTGGTTGAGCTCGACGAGGCGCTGCACGATGGCGGCGGCGCGGGTGACGCCGTCCGCGGTGTCGGCGTGGCCGAGCGAGGCGGAGGCGGTGAGGAGGGCGAAGGCGGCGAGGAGACGAAGCGGGCGGCTGGAGGAGTTCATGCGAGCCGCTTGCGTAAACGCGGCCCGGGCCGGGTCAACCTTCCGCGGGCGCTCAGGGCACGGCGGTGATGTTCAGGCGCGCGAAGATGCGTTTTTCGGCGGCGAGGACGCCATAGGTATAGAGCATGATACGGACGCTTTCGAGGCCGGTGCCGAGGGAGTCGGTGGTGATTTCGGAGGAGAGTCCGTCCAGTTGCGTGTAGGGTTTCCACGTTTGCAGGTCCGTGCTGACCTCCACGATGTAGCGGAGCCCGTCGGCGGTGTAATCCACGCCGCGCGTGCCGGCGCCGCCTTCGCGCTCGGGGTAGCGGACGACCAGGATGTCGGAGACCAGCGGATACTGCTCGATGGAGTAGGGCGGGGTCGAGTCCGCGACGCGCGGGTCGAGGCCGAAGGCGTATTCGAGGAGGTTGGCCAGGTTGTCCGCGTCGGGGTCGGCGAGCATGCCTGCCTGCCCGGCCGGCACGTCGGCGAGGGCGGTGGCGGCCCAGTGTTCGTAACGGGCGACGAGGCCGATCAAGGATTCGACGGAGAATCCGAGATTGGCCGAGGCGTCGGCGAGGTTGAGGACGAGCGTGTGATCACCCTTCGCGAGCGAGACGGGCACGGCGAGCGTGACGTCTTGCTCGGCTCCGGTGGCGACGAGCGGGGCGACTTGGACGGTCGAGGATGCACCCTCGGCGTCGCGGAAGGAGTAGGCGAGGCCGGTGATGGTTTGCAGGCCGGAGGGTGTCAGGTGGAGGAAGCGCCGGGTTTCGCTCCAGGAGCCGGTCGTGTCGCGCAGGCGGAGGTGAAGCGTGTGGTAGCCCGGGGCGGCGGAGGCGAGCGCGAGTTCGAGGGGGCGCGGTTCGGCGCGGTGGGTTTCGTCGAGGGCGATCCACGGCGCGGTGGCGGGATCGGGGCGTTGGTCGAGCGCGTAGTAGAGGCGATCCGGCCCGGTGGAAGCGAAGGGGAGAACTTGCTGGAAAACCCGGGGGCCGGGGGATTGGGCGTCCGGGAGCACGCGCAAGGAAAGGCGGTTGGCCTGGGTGTCGCCTGCGGCGGGCGCGGGGCGGGTCAGGACGAGCGAGCCGTCGGCGGCGGGGGCGCCGGTGGTGGCGGAGGAAAAGGCGGCGCCCCATGTGGCTTCGATCAGGGGCGGATTCGTGGTCGAGACGAGATGGACGCGGCGGAGCGTGGTGGAGCCCCAGGCGCCGGTGGCGTCGCGGAAACGAAGGCCGAGGATCGCGGAGGCTCCTGGGGCGGCGGGGAGTGGAATGACGAGCGAGTCGATCTCGCCGAGGGCGGGCGGCGGGTCCGGCAGGGGAAGCGGCGTGGCGGCGCCGAGGCCCGGGTCGTCGTTGAAAAAATATTCGCCGGGGGCGTCGTGCGCGAGAGCGGGCGCGAGCGACGCGATCAGGGCGGCGGAGGCGAGCGCGAGGCGCGGAAACATGGGCGCGAGCGGGGTCGACGGTGTGCGCGAGACGGAGGGCGGCGCGGGGGCAGCGCTCAGGGGCGGGCGCCGACCTTGACGCGGATGGTGACGTTTCCGCCGGGCGCGGCGAAGGTCGGGACGGAGAGCTCGTCGATGGTCGGCAGCGGCGGGATGCCGGAGAGGATGTAGGGATTGGCGCCGCCGAAGGGGCCGATGTGCGTGCCATCGGTGCCGGCGTTGAGGGCGGGGTTGGGCGCCGGGCCGTTTACCCCGGTGGCGAGCTGATAGCGGCCATCGAAGCTGGCGGAGCTGTTTTGGTAGGCCGGCATCACGATGGAGAGGTTGACGCCGGTCAGGTTTCCGGAGCCGGTGAGGCCGGAGGGTGTGCCGGGGAAGATGTTGTTGCGGTAAATGCTGTTCGTGGCCGGGGGCGTGCTCGTGCTGATGAAGATGTTGTTGTCGGCTTGGATGGAGACTCCGCTAAGCGAGGGTATGGATCGGAGGATGTTGTTTCGCAGATGAAGCGTGTAGGTGCCTCCGCCGGCAAAAAGATCCGCCTCGGGAAGAATGCAGTTCTCGATCCGCAAGCCGGCAGCGGTCGATCCGGAGATGTTGATGGGAGAGCTCGAGCGGAGGTAGCATTGGCTTAGGACATTTGCCGGTCCGTTTACGTTAATGCGCCCCTGACTGGACTGCATGCCGAAGGCGCACCGGCTGACGGTGACATTGGCGCAGCCGTCGAGGGTGATGTCGTAGTTGAATTCCAGTCCGATCACGAGGGAGCCGTCGGCGGAGCCGGCGCTTGTCGTGGAAGTGCGAATGTAGCTCGTGGGGGAGGTGATCGTCGCGCTGAGCTTATTCGCCGGCGTGCCGGGATTGTAGGGCAGGCCGTAACCCGGGCCGATGAGGTTCAGGCGCTTGTTGGTGAGCGTGAAGCCGGTGTAGGGCGTCGTGGATCCTTCGATCAGGATCGTGTCACCGTCGGTCGCGGCGTTTATGGCGGCTTGGATCGTGGAATAATCCGGCGAGGTGTTGGGGGCGTTGTTGACCCGGAACGTGGCGGCGACGAGGGCGACGGGGAGAAGGAACAGGGCGAGGAAAGCGGCTTTCATGGGCGCGGGAGCGCCGGGAAGCGGAGTTGTTGAGTAGATATACGCAAGGCGGATCGTCCGGCGGGAGGCTCCGGAATGGGCGCAAAAAACCGGTTCCCGCGAGGTGCGGCGAACCGGTCGTGTCCGTCGTGAAACGCGAGCGAGGCTCAGGCGGGGCGGCGGCGGGTGGCGAGTCCGAGGACGGCGAGGCCGACGAGCGCGGTGTAGGCGGAGGGCTCGGGGATGGCGGAGGCCAGGGTGAAGTTCGAGATGACGGTGCTGTTGGCGGCGGTGCTGCCGTCGCCGGCGAGGGCGACGCTGCGGAACTCGAGCGTCTCGCCGCCGAAGGCGTCGAAATCGAGGACGTAGGCGACGTTCGGGTCGGTCAGGGCGTAGAGCACCACGCCGGAAAGGTAGACCTCCGCCGCGGCATAGAAATCTCCCGTGCCGGTGTTGGCGGCTTGGATGGTGAAGGAAACGTGTCCGTCGGCCGGCAGATCGATGAAGAGCACCGTCGTGCTGTCCTCGACCGTGCCCGTGGTCTCGGAGGCGGAGGCGCCGACGGTGACCGAGGCGGGCGCGGAGCTGGTGTCGATGAACGTGAGCCCGTTCTCCGCGGGGAAGAAGGCGGCCGACCATTGGCCGAGGTTGGAGACACCGGACGTGGCGGTGTAATAGCCGACGGGCGTGGACGGATCGACCAAGGAGAACTCGTCCTCGAAGGCGGCACGGGCGGGCGAGACGAGCAGGGACGCGGCGGCGAAAACGAGGGAGAGCAAGGAGGTGCGCATGGGAAATGGGGCGGGCGGGCTCCATTCACGCCGGCCGCAGGCGGGCGTCGATGGCGCAAGCTCCCCGAACGGTCCGCAGAATGTATCCGGGGATCTCCTACGGGTGGATCGGGCGCGGGGCCGGGGCGGGGTCGTTGCCGCGCCATGATCGGCGCCGGAGCGGGGGCGCGGCTCAGCGTTTGTCGACGGCGGAGCCGCTCCACTTGAGCTTGGCGCGGACGATGGCGAAGTGGCTGTGGTCGCGGCGCTGGATGAGGCGCAGGCGGGGCGTGCCCAGGGTGATCTCGATCGTTTCGTGGAGGGCGGGCGCGGGCAGGGCGCGGCCGTCGGTGGCGATGGCGAGGCCGCCGCCGGTCTCGGAGACGTTGCGCACGCGGAGCCGGACGCCGGCGCGGAAGATGATGGCGCGGTTGCTCAGGGTGTGCGGGCAGATGGGGGTCATCGCGAGCACCTCGGCGCCGGGGTGGATGAGGGGGCCGCCGGCGGAGAGGTTGTAGGCGGTGGAGCCGGTGGGGGTGCTGAAGATGAGGCCGTCGCAGAGGTAGTCGGTGACGAGCTCGTCGTCGGCGAAAACCTCGAGGCGGACGAGGCGGGAGTTGACCGCGTCCTTGATGAGGAGGTCGTTCAAGGCGAGGACGGGCGGCGCGTCGCCGACGCGGCAGGCGAGGAGGGCGCGCTCGGAGGTGATGAAATCGCCGGAGAGGAGGGTGGGCAGGCACTCGCGCGCCTCGTCGGCGGTGAAGGGGGTGAGGAAGCCGAGGGTGCCGCGGTTGACGCCGATGAGCGGGATGCCGGCCAGCGCGGCGAGGGGCGCGGCGCCGAGCAGGGTGCCGTCGCCGCCGATCACGCAGCAGGCGTCGACGTCCTGGAAATGGCCGGGCGGCGTGGGGAATGCGAGGCTGACGCGGGTCTCGACGCCGTGCTGGCGGGCGAGGGCGACGAGGTCCTCGGCAAGCGCGCAGGCGCCGGGTTTCTGCGCGTTGACCACAAAGGCGAGGCGGCGGATGGGCGTCATGATGCGGAGGCAATCAATGCGTCGGGAGAGTTGGCCACAAAAAGCACAAAAGACGCAAAAAGGGAAAGGGCGGGAGCGGCGCGAGGCCTAGGCGGATTTCCGGAGGCCGAGGAGAAACTCGCGGTTGCCGTCGGTGCCGGTGATGGGGCTGTCCATCGTGCCGACGAGGATGGCGCCGGGGAGCTCGGCGAGGGCGAAGGCGCGGATCTCGGCGAGGACGCGTTCCTGAACGGCGGGGTCGCGGATGACGCCCTGGCCTTTGTCGACCTCGGCTTTGCCGGCCTCGAACTGGGGCTTCACGAGGGCGACGAGCGTGCCGCCGGGGCGAAGCACCGGCCAGACGGGCGGGAGGATGTGGCGGAGGGAGATGAAGGAGAGGTCCATCACGATGGCGTCGTAGCTCGGGCGCGGAAGGATGGCGGGATCGAGGCGGCGGGCGTTGACCTGTTCGAGATTCGTGACGCGAGGGTCGGCGAGGAGCTTGCCGTGGAGCTGGGCGCGACCGACGTCGACGCAGGTGGCGGACGCGGCGCCGGCCTGGAGGGCGCAATCGGTGAAGCCGCCGGTGGAGGCGCCGACGTCGAGGATGTGGGCGCCGCGGAGATCGAGGGGAAAGCGGTCGAGCCAGCCTTGGAGTTTTTCGCCGCCGCGGGAGACGAAGCGGCTGGTCTCGGCGAGGCCGAGGGGGAAGTCGGAGGGGTATTCCTTGCCGGGCTTGTCGAGGCGCTCGGTGCCGGAGCGGACGAGGCCGGCCATGATATAGGCCTTGGCCTTGGCGCGGGTGGGCGCGAGGCCGCGGGCGACGAGGAGTTCGTCGAGGCGAAGTTTTTTGGACGGAAGCGAGGACACCGGTGCAAGGACTGCGGCGGGGACGGGGGCGCGGCAAAAAAATAAACCGCGGGGAGCGCGGAGTCCTGTGTCTGCGCGCATGCGCAAAGTTTGACAATGGATTGGGGGCTCGGAGCCTGCGGGGCGAGGGCGGCGAGGAGGCCACCCTGGTTTCTCCATCAACCCCCGATGCGCTGGTCCGTCCTCTTTCAACCGCAGTCCACCGAAATCCTCTGGCAGGCCTGCCTGCTTGGGGGATGGATGACGGCGGGGGCTCTCGCGGCCCGCTGGAGCGGCTTGGGTGAGAAGGGCCGGCCGTGGGCGAACGTGCTGAGTCTGGTCGCCGGTCCGGTCGGTTGGAGCGCGCACCTCGTGCCTCTCGCATGGGACAAGTGGCTTCGCTCGCGGATCGGCGAGGTCGGGACGGAAGGCTACGAGCGCATCGCGCACGAGATTCTGACCGCCGCCTTGGAGAAGGGCGCGAGCGACGTGCATATCGAGGCGCAGGAGAAGGGTTACGTGGTGCGCTTTCGCCAGGTGGGTTTCATGCGCGAGCACATGCGGCTGAACCGGCGCGGAGGGGAGATGCTGGTCGCGGTTTTCAAGGTTTTCGCGGACCTCAACACCGCCGAAAAACAGCACCTCCAGGACGGGCGCTTTCGATGGACCGATCCGAAGACCGGGCACGTGCTCGACGTGCGCATCTCCACATCGCCGGCGTTGAGCGGGGAAAAGGTCGCGCTGCGTTTGCTGAACCGTCCGGCCGTGCTGCTCCGCCTGGACCGGATCGGCATGTCCGCGGAAATTTGCGAGGCAATCCGGCGCAACTTGCGCCAGCCGGAGGGGCTTGTTCTGGTCGCCGGGCCCACCGGTTCGGGAAAAACCTCCACCTCCTACGCGCTGCTTCAGGAAGTCTCCGGTCCGCTGGTCAACACGGTCACGATAGAGGACCCGGTGGAATACGCCCTGCCGCATGCCACGCAGATCGGCATCAACCCGAAGATGGGGGTGACCTTCGAATCGAGCCTGCGCACCGTGCTGCGGCAGGACCCGAACATCATTTTCATCGGCGAGATGCGCGACCCGGAGTCGTTCAAGATCGGCGTGCGCGCGGCGATGAGCGGCCACCTTGTGATCAGCACGATGCACGCCCGCGACACGGTGAGCGCGCTGACGGCCCTGCGGAATTTGAATCTCGACCGGCAGGTCTTGTCCGCGGCGGTGCGGATGCTGATCTCCCAGCGGCTCGTGCGGGAGCTGTGCCCGGCGTGCAAGACCTGGGCGGCCCCGGACGCGGATACGCGGGAGTTTTTCTCCCATCGCAGTTGCCGTCGCGTGGCGTTGCCGGAGCGGGTGGCGCAGCCTTCCTCCGGCTGCGCGAAGTGTCAGCAGGGCTTCTCCGGACGCTCCGGCGTTTTCGAGGTGTTGCGGATCGACGCGACGGCCCGCGAATGGGTGTCCGTCGGCGAGTCGGAGGGGGCGCTTCGCGACGCGCTTTGGTCGGGCGGCTTCGTCTCGATGCGGGAGCATGCCTGCATCAAGCTCGCCGCCGGCGAGATCTGGATCGACGACGCGGTGCGCGCGCTCGGCCTGCACGACGGATGAAGCGGTGCGCGCGATTTTTTCGGCCATGGACTACCTGACGGACACGACGATGCTTTGCCTGGCGGCGGGGCT
>CAMLNJ010000078.1 GCA_946481225.1 uncultured Verrucomicrobiota bacterium
CCATCCGCTTCGTCCGCGTCCTCCCCTGGCGCTGGGTCTCCAAAAAGGGCGCCAGCGACATCGGCCCCTCCACCCTCGACGCCTCCTGGTTCTACAACTGGAACAACAACCAGTCTTCGAGCCTCGACTCCGAATACGTCCCCATCCGCCAGCAACCCTACTGGCCCGCCCTGCCCACCAACAAGCCCGACTCCAACCACCTCCTCGGCTTCAACGAACCCGACAACCCCGTCGAGGACGCCTACAAAAACCTCAACAACGGCTCCGTCGACTCCGCCATCGCCTTCTGGCCCGAGCTCCTCGCCACCGGCCTCCGCGTCGGCTCCCCCGCCGTCACCGACGGCGGCGTCGCCTGGCTCTACGACTTCATCGACAAGGCCGACGCCGCCGACCTCCGCGTCGACTACGTCGCCATCCACTTCTACCGCTGCGGCTACACCGCCACCCAGCTCCACGACTGGCTTTACGACATCCACGTCCGCACCGGCCGCCCCCTCTGGGTCACCGAGTTCAACAACGGCGCCAACTGGACCTCCTGCACCGACCCCACCTACGAGCAAAACGCCACCCGCATCGCCGAGTTCACCGAGATGATGGACAACGCGCCCTTCATCGAACGCTACGCCGTGTATAGCGCCGTTGAATACATGCGCCAGATGACCTACGACACCGGCGGCCTCACCCCAGCCGGCGTCGCCTACAAGGCCAACGCCTCCCCCGTCGCCCACACCCAGCGCATCCCCGAAACCGGCTCCCGTGGCGTCGCCCAGTTCGCCTTCGACGGCGACACCCTCGACAACTCCGGCTTCGGCAACCACGCCGCCGGCGTCGGCCGCCCCGCCTACACCACCGGCCAGCGCGGCTCCGCCCTCCGCCTCGACGGCGCCCACACCGTCGTCCAGCTCCCGCCCGACCTCGCAGGCTCCGCCGCCTTCACCTTCGCCGCCTGGGTCTACTGGGACGGCGGCGCCAACTGGCAACGCATCTTCGACTTCGGCCGCGGCACCTCGAACTACATGTTCCTCACCCCGAGCTCCGGCTCCGGCACCCTCCGCTTCGCCATCCGCAATGGCGGCTCCGAACAAGTCGTCCAGACCGCCTCCGCCCTCCCCTCCGGCCAGTGGAGCCACGTCGCCCTCACCCTCTCCGGAGGCACCGCCCGCCTCTACCTCAACGGCGCCCAGGCCGCCAGCGGCGCCGTCTCCATCACGCCAGCCCAGCTCGCCGCCGACCTGAACTACCTCGGCAAAAGCCAGTTCGCCGCCGACCCGCTTTTCGCCGGCCGCCTCGACGAGGTCCGCATCGCCGACCACGCCTTCAGCGCCTCCCAGATCGCCGCCCTCCCGACCAACACCGCGCCCCAGTTCTCCGCCGCCAGCATCAACGGCGGCAACGCCACCCAAGGCCAGCCCTACTCCGCCAACGTCGCCGCCACCGACGCCAACGCCGGCGACACCCTCGTCTACTCCAAGACCGCCGGCCCCGCCTGGCTCGTCGTCTCCTCCGGCGGCGCCCTCTCCGGCACGCCCACCTTCTCCGACGAAGGCCCCCAGGAGTTCGTCATCACCGTCACCGACTCCGCCGGCGCCACCGACTCCGTCGTCTTCACCGTCACCCTCCCCCTCGTCATCGGCAACGGCACCTGGACCGCCGACGCCTCCGGCACCTGGAGCGACACCACCAAATGGGCCTCGAGCTTCCCCGCCAACGGCGCCGGCTACGCCGCCGACTTCAGCACCCTCAACATCGCCGCCGACCGCGCCGTCACCCTCGACACCTCCCGCCCCATCGGCACCCTCCGCTTCGGCGATACCTCCGGCGCGCAGAACTGGACCCTCGCCTCCTCCGCCGGCGCCACCCTCACCCTCGACACCGGAGCGGGCACCGCGCCGACCATCGTGATAAACCAAAACACCGCCACGGTCTCCGCCCCCCTCGCCGGCGCCAACGGCCTCAACAAGAGCGGCTCCGGCACCCTCGTCCTCTCCGGCGCCAATACCCTCTCCGGCACCGTCAACATCGACACCGGCAACACGAGCATCAACGAAGGCTCCGTCCGCCTCGCCCACCCCAACGCCCTCGCCGCCGCCACCACCCTGGCCATCCGCAACAACAACGGCGGCAGCTCCACCCTCGCCCTCGACGGCGCCCTCGGCGGCGTCGTCGTCCCCGCCGCCATCAACCTCAGCGGTCGCACCAACCTCGTCGCCGCCATTCGCAACCTCTCCGGCGCCAACACCCTCTCCGGCGCCCTCGCGCTCCAAAGCGGCGGCGGCAACTACGTCGTCCAGTCCGACGCCGGCACCCTCACCCTCGGCGCCATCTCCACCGCCCTCACCAGCGACCGCACCCTCACCATCACCGGCGCCGGCGACACCACCCTCGCCGGAGTCGTCTCCAACGGCTCCACCACGATCCACCTCGCCAAGACCGGCGCCGGCCGCCTCCTCCTCTCCGCCGCCCACACCTTCACCGGCAACGTCACCGTCTCCGGCGGCACCCTCGCCATCCTCGGCTCCGGCGCCCTCTACGCCGCCGGCTACAACAACGCCGCCATCCTCGCCGTAAACTCCGGCGCCACCCTCGAGCTCGACCGCTGGGGCTACGGCCCGAACGGCGCCTACCGCACCCAGGCCCTCGGCGGCCTCGACTACAACCCCGCCCGCCTCGTCCTCAACGGCGGCGCCATCCGCTACACCGGCGGAGCCGCCGGCGCCCCGCTCAATCCCGCCGAATCGCCCTACGGCCCCGGCTTCACCATCGGCGCCTTCGGCGCCACCCTCGAAGCCGCCAAGGCCGACGACACCTGGACGGTCAAAAACGACAGCCGCGGCTTCGGCCCCGTCGCCAGCGCCGCCGGCGGCACCCTCACGCTCACGGGCGTGGGCGACGGCGTCTTCGACAAAGTCCTCCCCGGCGCCGGCGCCCTCGTGAAAACCGGCGCAGGCGCCTGGACGCTCACCCAGGCCAACACCTCCACCGGCCCGACCTCCGTCGCCGCCGGCACGCTCCTCGTCAATGGCTCCACCTCCACCGGCTCCGTCACCGTAGGCGCCTCCGGCGCCCTCGGCGGCACCGGCACCCTCGGCGGCGCGCTCACCGTGCAAGGCGCGCTCGCGCCCGGCCCCGCCTCCGGTATCGGCCGTCTCACTACGCAGGGCGCCGTCACCCTCGCCGCCGGCTCCGTCGCCCGCGTCGAGCTCAACAGGACCGCCGGCACCTGCGACCAGCTCTTCTGCTCCGGCGCCCTTGCCCTCGGCGGCACCCTCTCCGTCGTCAACCTCGCCGGCGCCCCCGCCGCGGGAGACTCTTTCACCCTCTTCCAGGCCGGCGCCATCACCGGCGCCTTCTCGACCTTCGATCTTCCCGCGCTCGCCACCGGCCTCCGCTGGAACACCGCCGTCCTCGCCCAAGGCCTCCTCCAGGTGGAATACGACCCCTCCACCTACGCCGGCTGGGCCGCCACCTCCGCATTCCCCGGCGGCGCCGCCGGCGCCGCCCAGGACGCCGACGGCGACGGCGTCGCCAACGCCCTCGAATGGATGCTCGGCGCCGACCCAGCGCAGCCCGACGCGCAGCATCTCCCCGCCGTCTCCGCCCGCTCCGTGAGCGCCGCCGAGTGGCCCGGCGCCGAGGAGGGCAAACGCTATCTCGCCCTCACCGCCACCGTGCGCAAAACCTACTCGGGCGCGACCCTGGTCCCCCAGGCCGCGACCACGCTCGACGCCCTCGACGCGCCCGAGTCCTCGACGTCCATCGCCAGCTTCGTCGTCGCCGATCTCGGGGAGTTCGAGCAACGCGCATGGATCTACACCGTGCCCCTCGACGGCACCGCCCGCGCCTTCATGCGCCTAAAACTCGTCCTCCCCTGACCGTGTAGCCACGTCCGTCCCCCGTGTGGCGACGTCCGTGTCGGACGTGCCCCCCGCGTCTCATTCGCGCTCCCCGCCCCCCTCCGCCCCGCCATCTACGCCCCGTCCCGCCGCGGCATGCTCGTCCCGCCCACCCAGCGGCCTTCCACCAGGATGCGCCGCTGATAGCGCGGTATCCCTCGTTCGCTTTCGAGCACCAGACTCGCCAGCGTGCTCACCGCCACGCGCCCGATCTCATGCGAGTTCTGGTCCGCCCCGGAATCGAAGTTGCCGTCCAGCACGCTCGTCGTTCCCACCGCCAGGTCCTCCGGCACCCGCAGCCCCAGTCCGTGAAGCAAGGACCGCAGCAACGGCGACGAGGTCACGATCGCGTCCGGCTTGTGCGTCTGCAACCAGCTCAGCAACTCGTTCCGGTTCCGCCGCCCGTCCGGCGACAGAAGCAGCGTCTCCAGCCTCCGCCCCGCCGGCGTGATCTCCTCCTGCGCGTTCAAATACCCCTCCCGGAAATGCCCGCGCGTGTTCCGCTCGAAATTGCTCTCGCTCACGTATCCTACGCGTCGATACCCGAACTCGAGCGCCTTCTCGTAAACGAGCCGCGCGCAATGGCTCTGATCGCTCGTCACCGAATGCACCGGCAGCGTCGTCACCGACGCCCCGAAACGCACGAGCGAGAAGCGACTCCAGTCAAAGTCCGGGATATCCATCCCGTCCCGATGAGGCGGGATCAACAGCCCACGCACCCCCCGCGTCTCCAGGATCGATTGCAGCCGCTTGCCCGATTTGGCCATGGGCCACCGAAACTCCTCCAGATTGTAGCCCAGCCGCTCCGCCGCCTCCCGCGCCCCGAGCCAATATTTATCGAACTCCTTGTGCTCGCGCAGATCCTCCGGACGCGGCCATTGGTTTATCCAGCCCAGACACGCGCGGATCCCCGCCGGCCGCTTGCTCTGCCGATAAGCCACCAGCGAGGCCAGCATCGGATCGGGACGATACCCGAGCTTCTCCGCCATCGCCTTCACCTCCGCGCGCCGCGCCTCCGACACGCGCGGCGAATCGCGCAACGCCAGCGAGACCGCGACATGCGAAAGACCGAGCGCCTTGGCGATATCACGCAGCGAAGGACGATAGGCGGGATCGGGGGCCGGATCGGAGGCGGGAGCCATGCCCCGCCACCATGCGAACGGTGTTACCAGTGGAAACACCAAACCTGTTTCGCCTCCTGTTTTCGGCTCCACGGTAAACGTCCGCCCCGCCCCCGCCCCATGGCCAGACGCACCTTCCCCGCCCCGCCCAAAGCCGCCTTCGCGGTTTCACCGCGGGCGTTCGAGGAGCTTTACTCCGAACCCGCGCTCGCCCGTCTGCGCCGGCTCGCCGTCCTGCGCCCGACTCCCATCCCCGGGGCCTCGTGGAAACGCCACGTCCGCGCCCTTCGCGAGACGGAAGTTCTTTTCACCGGCTGGGGCGCCCCGGTCCTCGACGAGGAGTTTCTCGCCGCCGCCCCCCGGCTGCGCGCGGTTTTCCACGCCGCCAACTCCGTCCGCTTTCTCGTCACCCCCGCCGTCTGGCGCCGCGAAGTCCGGGTCTTCTCGGCCCAGGCCATCCTCGCCGCCTCCGTCGCCGACTACGCCACGGCCGCCATCCTCCTCGCGCTGAAACACCACTGGCGCTATGCCCGGCTCGTCCGGGAAAGCCGCGGCTTCCCCGCCCGCCGACCCGTCATCGGTTCCCACGGATCAATCGTCGGCCTCGTCGGCTACGGCGCCGTCGCCCGCGCGGTGCGAACCCGCCTGCGCCCCCTCGGGGTCGAGGTGATCGCCCACGATCCCTTCGTCCCCCCGGCCATCGCCAAGACCGATGACGTGCGGCTCACTCCCCTCGCCGGGCTCTTCGAGACCGCCGACGTCGTTTCGCTCCATGCCGCGCTCACCCCCGAGAGTTATGGCTTGGCCGGCGCGGATCTCCTCTCCCGCCTCAAACCCGACGCCACCCTCGTCAACACCGCCTGCGGCGAATTGATCGACGAAACCGCCCTGGTCGCCGTCCTGCGCGCACGGCCCGACCTTCAGGCCGTGCTCGATGTCACCGCGCCCGAGCCGCCGCTGAAGAACTCGCCGCTCTACGATTTGCCCAACGTCGTCCTAACCCCGCACCTCTCCGGCTCGCTCGGCCGCGAGTGCCACCGCCTCGGCGAGGCGATGGTCGACGAATACGAACGCTTCCTCGCCGGCGCCCCCCTACGCTGGGAAGTAGACGCCACCGCTTAGCGAGGCCCGTCCCGGGCCGCGTTCCGCCGCCTTCCCGTGTAGCCACGCCCGTCGCCGGGCGTGTCCGGCATCGTCCGTCCGGCGCCGCTCCGCCTTTGCCCCCCCCGCGCGCCCTCCCGATCCCGGCCCGCCAAAGTGTTACCATGGTAACGTAGGGACCTTTTTACCCGGTCTCCGGCCCTCCGCAGGCTGCATCGCAACCGCCCGTCGGCCCATGTCGCCCCTCTCTTCGCTCGCCTCTCCCGCGCCTTTCCCGGCTCCCGCCGCCCCGGCGACAACTCCCCGCCCCCGCGGCCTCTTCGCCATGGACCCCGAGGCGGTCGACACCGTCTACTCCGAGGCCGACCGGCGCCGGATCTCCGCCTGGGTCGACCTGCGCGACGACCTGATCCTCACCCCGCAAAACTGGCGCGCCCATCGCGCCGAACTCGCCGAGGCCGAATTCCTTTTCTCCGGTTGGAAGGCGCCCGTCTTCGACGCCGAATTTCTCCACGCCGCCCCCCGCCTCCGCGGCATCCTCTACGCCGCCGGCTCGATCCGCTACTGCACCACCGAGGCCTTCTGGTCCTCCGGCATCCCCATCTCCAGCGCCTACGCCGCCAACGCCGTTCCCGTCGCCGAATACACCGTGGCCGTCTCCGTCCTCGCGCTGAAACAGTTCTGGCGCCGCGCCGACCTCGCCCGCCGCGGCCAGGGGTGGGGCGACCACACCCGTCCCATCCCGGGCGCCTTTCGCGCCACCGTCGGCCTCGTGTCCTTCGGCATGATCGCGCGCCGCGTCGCCGAGATGCTCGCCGCCTACGACATGCGCGTCGTCGTCTACTGCCCCTACCTCGGGGACCTCGAGGCCGCCTCCCTCGGCGTCGAACGCATGTCCCTCGAACGCCTCTTCCGCGAGTGCGACGTCGTCTCCGTCCACACCCCCATTCTACCCGAGACCATCGGATTGATCGACGGCCGCCTCGTGCGCTCGATGAAACCCGACGCCACTCTCGTCAACACCGCCCGCGGCGTGATCCTCGACCAGCCCACCGTCATCGAGGCCCTGCGCGCCCGCCCCGATCTCACCGCCATCCTCGACGTCACCCACCCCGAGCCGCCCTCCGCCGACGATCCTCTTTTCACCCTGCCCAACGTCGTCGTCACGCCCCACATCGCCGGATCCCACGGCCGCGAATGCGAGCGCCTCGGCAGCTACATGGCCGACGAGGTCGAACGCCTCATGACCGGCCAGGAGCTCCGCTGGCGCATCTCCCGCGACATGGCGCAACGCATGGCCTGACGAGCCCGCGCGTTCCGCCCCGGGTCGCCTCGCGCTCGTCAGTGGCCCCGGTCCCGTCCTTCATTCCCACGCCCTCGCCGCTCATCGCTCCGCCCGCGCCCGCCCCGCTTTCCCCATGTTAACCTCCGTTCTTCGTCCCCTCGTCCTCGTCTTCGCCCTCGCGGTCTCCGCCACCCTCTCCCTCGCCGCCGAGATCGAGGTCGACAGCCTCGCCGCGCTCGCCCGCGAGACCGCCCAAAGCGGCCGCGAGATCCGCCTCAAACCCGGCGTCTACCGCATGGCCGACTACCTCACCGAGGCCGTGCTCGCCGAGATCCGCGCCGCCCGCAAGGGCCTGCCCGGCCGCCCGGCGGTGCCCATGTTCGTCTTCCGAGGCGACGACAACCGCATCGCCTGCGAAGGCGCCGTCATCGAGATCGACACCGCCCTCTACAAAAAACTCCCCGGCGGCTACGTCCGCTGCCTCATCGTCGCCGGCAAGGGCAACACCCTCTCCGGCCTCTCCCTCCGCCACACCGGCGCCAACCAGGGCAGCGGCGGCAACACCCTCTCCCTCGCCGGCGAACGCACCATCCTCGAGGACGCCACCCTTCACGTGTATGGCTCCTTCCCCTACGGCTACGGCGACCTCCTCGGCAAAGGCGGCCCCAACCTCGTCTCCATCCAAAAACAAAGCGGCGTCCAGGTGCTCGGCTCCGGCTCCGTCCTCCGCCGCTGCCGCGTCTTCAGCCGCGCCCTCGGCCACTGCTTCTACATCCAGGAGGGCGGCGACATCCGCCTCGAGGACTGCTACGCCGAAGGCGTCATGCGCGCCACCGTCGACATGCTCCGCGACACCTCCGGCCCCGCCTTCGACCTCGGCTTCAAGTCCGTCTACCCCAACCGCGACGGCCGCCACATCATCACCCCCGGCTACATGAAGAGCCTCGTCGAGGACGGCTTCCGCACCTACGGCAACGCCGGCCGCGTCACCCTCCTCAACTGCACCGCCATCAACACCCGCGCCGGCTTTGAGATCGGCGTCCGCGACGAATCCCCGCAAAAATCCGTCCTCGAAAACTGCGTCGCCCGCGGCTGCGAGCGCGGCTACCTCATCGGATCCCAGACCATCGTCCGCCGCTCCCGCGGCGACATAACCCACGGCCCGCTTCTCTACCTGCGCGGCGGCCACGATTCCGAGGTCGAGCTCGAGCTCGTGGGCGACGGCCCCGTCTCCCTCGTCCACGCCCTCGCCACCATCGCCGGCGAAAACCACCGCGTGCGCCTCTCCGCCCAGCTCGGCGAACGCGCCATCCCCGCCATCCCGATCATGCTCGGCTTCGGCATGCCCGAGCACGCCGAGATGGCCAGCCCCATCAAACCCGCGACCACCCGCGGCGTGACCTTGATCAACGAGATCGCCGCCGCCCCCGTCATCTCCAGCGACACCCTCGTCGACTCCAAGCTCGAGAACTCCGGTCGCAGCCTGTCCGACGCCGCCCTCCTCGCCAGCCCCGGCTCCTGGGGCCTTCCGGCCAACGGCATCGCCCCCGGCGGCGCCGCCGTTCCCGCCAAGGCGAAGTAACGCCTTTCCTGTAGCCACGGCCGTGCCGGCCGTGCGCTTCGATCCCGCTCATCCCCGGCAAACGCGTCCATGTTCAACAGCGGGCTTTCGCCCGCGGCACGTCCCCCTCTCCCGCTCCGCCCATGCCCCGCCCACGCCTCGCGTTCCTTCTCCTCCTCGCCCTCCTCCAACCGCTCGCCGCCGCCGAGTGGCAATGGTCGGTCCCCGTGCAGCCGTCCCCGAACTCCACGAAGGAGCAGTCGCGCGCCTTCCTCTGGATCCCTCCCGACTGCCGTGTCGTGCGCGGCGTCGTCTTCGGCCATCACAACATGGAGGAAGAGGCGCTGCTGGAGCACCCGGGGTTTCGCCAGGCGCTGACCGAACTCGGCCTCGCCGCCGTCTGGGTCGCGCCGA
>CAMLNJ010000079.1 GCA_946481225.1 uncultured Verrucomicrobiota bacterium
GGCGCGGGCGCAGGGCATCGCGCCGCCCTGGACGCCGGCCGCGCCGCGGCCCGGGCGGCGGCGCGGGCGGGCGGGGACGACGGCGCGTTCTCCGCCTTGGGCGCCGGCGTGAACGCGAAGCTGCGCGGCGCCGGCCAAGGCTGAAATCCCGCGCGCATGACCGCCGAGGCTTCGGAGTGGCCGACGAAAAGCAGCCCGTCCGCGGCGAGCAGCGCGCGCAGGCGCCGCAAGGCCTCCGCCTGCATATCCGTGTCGAAATAGATCAGCAAATTTCGGCAGAAAACGAAATCGAAGGGATCCCCCGGTCCGCGCGAAGCGAAGATGTTCGCCTCGGCGAAATCCACCCCCGCGCGCAGCGCCTCGCCGATCCGCCAGCCCTCGCCCGCCGGCTCCAGCCAGCGCGCGCGCCAGTCGCCCACGCCGCCGCGAAAGGAGTTTTTTCCGTAGGTCCCGCGCCGCGCCGCCGAGGTCGCCGCCACGCTCACGTCCCGGCCAGACACCGTGAAATCCCCCGGCGCGAAGCCCGCCTCGCGCAGCGTGATCGCGATCGTCCACGCCTCCTCGCCCGTGGCGCAGGGCAGGCTGAGCACGCGCAGAGGACGCCCCCGCCCGCGCCGCTTCACGGCCTCCCCCGCCAGAACCTCGAAGGCCTTGCCGTCACGGAAAAACCAGGTCTCGGGCACGACCATCTCCTCGATCACGCGACGCAACAGCTCGGGCTCCGCGCGGAGGCGGCGAGCCCACTCCGCCGGCTCCTCGTCCGCCCGCGCCGCGAATTGCCGGCGCAACGCGCGCTCCAGCACCCCTCGCCCGATCGTGGACACATCGAGCCCGATCGCCTCGCGCAACAGTTCCTCGACCGCGGCCGTGTTCATGGCGACGCCTCCTCGAGCACCGAATCCGCCACCTCGAACAAGACCGCGCGCAGGTCCGGCGGCAGCAGGCCCTCGATTTCGATCCGCTGCGCGAGCCGCGCGCCGCGCGACTCGGGCGAGACTCCGCCGAGCCAAGCCGCGGCCGGCGCCCCCGCCGGCTGAAAACTCTCCGCCGCCGCGCGCGCCACCGAGGTCGCCCCCTCCACGATCACGCCGAGGGGCCGGTCGCCGCCGCGCGCCGGATAGCGCACCAGCACGAGGCGCGTGCTGCGCCGGTCGGCTGCCGCGCGCCCCAGCGCGAGTCGCGCGAGATCGATCACGGGCACCGCCCGGCCTTGGTGGTTTAGCACCCCCGCCACGCCGTCGGGCGCGCCCGGCAACGCCTTCAAGGCCGGCAGCGGCAGCACCGCCTCCACCCGCGCGACCGGCAGCAGGTAACGGTCGGTTCCAAGCTCGAATTCGAGGTGAAGGGAGGCGAGCATCGGAGGAACGAAGGCGCGGGAAAAAAAGAGGGACAGGGCGACCGGGAATCAGGACTTCAACCGGAAGCGGACAACGCCGCTCTGCAGCTCGCGGGCGGAATTATTGAGGTGCTCGATGGCTTCGCTCGAGTTGCGCAGCGAATCCGCGGTCTGTTGCGCCGCCTCGCTAAGCTGCGCCAACGCCTCGGTTATCTGCTGCGCGCCGACCGACTGGGACTGCATGCCCTCGTTGACCGCCTCGAAGCGGGGGACGAGCGACTGCACCTGCTGGATGATGCTCGCGAGCTGCGCGCCCACCTGGCGCACCTCCTCCACTCCGCGCCGGACCTCCTCGGAGAACTTGTCCATGCCCATCACCCCGGCGGCGACGGCGGACTGCATTTCCTTCACCATCTGCTCGATGTCGTAGGTGGCCACGGCGGTCTGGTCGGCGAGACGGCGTATCTCCGTCGCCACTACGGCGAAACCGAGCCCGTATTCGCCGGCCTTCTCCGCCTCGATGGCCGCGTTGAGCGAGAGCAGGTTGGTCTGGTCCGCGACCTTGGTGATGGTGGTGACGACCGCGTTGATGTTGGTGGCCTTCTCGTTGAGCACCGAAAGCTTTCCGGTGATGCCCGCGGATGCGTCCATGATGGAGCGCATGGTCGTCTCCATGCGGCCAAGCCCGGCCTGGCCGTTGCCCGCGACCTGGGCGGTCTCCTCGGCCACCTGGTTCACCTCGCCGACGGTGCGCACGAGCTCCTTGGACGTCGCGGCGATCTCGCGCGAGGTCGCGCCGATCTCGGTGGTGGTGGCGGCGATCTCGTTGGCCGTGGCCTGCTGCTGCCTGGAGGTCGCCGCGATCTCGGTCGAGGAGGTGTTCACCTGAAGGGCCGCGCGCTGCACCGATCCGACGAGCTGCGAGAGCTTCTCGATCATCTCCTGATGGGCGATGCCGAACTTGTCCGCGGCGGACTGCGGCCGGACGGCGACCGTGAGATCGCCCTGCGCGATGCGGGTATTCACCGCCGAGACCTCCGCGAGCACCTCGACCATGCGGCGGAAACTGCCCGCGAGCTTGCCCACCTCGTCGCCTCGCCCGCTCGGCGGGAGCTCGACCTCGGGATCGCCCCCGGCGATGCGTTCCGCCGCGCGGGTGAGGAGACCGAGCGGGCGGGCGATGTTGCCCGCGATGAAGGCCCCGATCGAAAGCAGGAGCGCGGTCGCGATCGGCACGCTGACCCACAGTTCCAAATGGAAAAGCTCCACGCTGCGCTCCGCCGCTTCCTCACGCTCAGCCAAGAGCTCGGTCTCTTCCGCACGCAGGACGCTTTTCAATTCGCCGATCTTTTCCATCAGGTCCCTGCCCGGGCCTAGGAGGGCCGCGACCTGGGCCGGGGCGAAGCTCTCGGTGCGGCGAAGGGCGACGATTTCGTCCAGTCGCTGCACCCGCGCCTCGATGAGAGTCAGCATCTTCTCCAGGCGTTCGCGCTGCGTCGGGCTGTCCTTCATGAGCCGCTCCAAGGGCTCGGTGTGCAGACGTATCCGATCCCGCACCCCGGTCACGCCGACGAGATACTTTTCGTCGCCGGTGAGCAGGAAGCCGCGCTGACTGCTTTCGGCCTCGCTTAGGCGCAACATGCACGTGTCGAGATGCCCGACGACCTCCCGGGTGTGGTCCTGCCAATGCGTGGCGTCGATGAGACGGTCGAGACTTCGGTAGGCGATGATGACGAAACCGACCAGCACGGCCAAGGCGACGGCGTAACCGGCCAGGATTTTGGAGCGAATGGACCAGTTCATGTCTTATTCAGACAATAAGACGGGCTTTCCATCGACTCAAATGCCTATAGGAGAAACACCTCAGGCGAAGGGTTATGCCGGGAACGCCCGTCCGGGACGAGGCCGCAGGCGAGAGGTGAAGAGCAAGTGGAACTAACTGACGCCCTCGAGCACCTGCCGGATCGTCTTTGCGAAATCCGTTATCCTATACGGCTTCGGCACCATTCCGGCGAAGCCGTAGGCGCGATGATCGCTCATCACCGGATCGCTGGAGTAGCCGCTGCTCACGATCGCCCGCACGTCCGGATCGAGACGCTGGAGTTCGCGCATACAGTCGAGCCCGCCCATGCCGCCCGGCACGGTCAGATCCATGATCACCAAATCGAAGCGCCGTCCTTCATCCAAAGCACGCCTGTAGGCTCCAACCGCGGTCGCGCCATCCGGCGCCGCCTCAACGGAGAAGCCGATGCGCTTAAGGAGCTGCGAGGCCATGGTGCGAATGCCCTCCTCGTCGTCCATGAGGAGCACGCGGCCGTTCATCGCCGCAGTCCCGCCGAAGGGCGAATGCGTCAATGTCGAAGGCTGGACCGACCGCGTCGCGGGCAACCAGATCAGGAAGCGCGTGCCCCGCCCGACCTCGGACTCCACCTCGATGTAGCCGCCGTGCTTCTTCACGATCGCGTAGACGGTCGCGAGACCGAGCCCGCTGCCTTCGCGCTTGGTCGTGAAATACGGGTCGAAGATCCGGCTGATATGCTCGGAACGTATGCCCGAGCCGCTGTCGCCGACCGACAGGCGCACGGTCGGCCCGGTCAGACCGGTGCGCAGCGGCGCGGCCGGATCGTTGGCGAGGTTGATCCAGATGAGCCCGCCCTGCGGCATCGCCTGAGAAGCGTTCAACACCAGATTCTGCACCACCTGGCCGATTTGCCCCTTGTCCACGTCGGCGGCCCAAAGGTTTTGCTCGATCTCGAACTGGCATTTCGCCTTCGCGCCATGGAGGCAGAACTGCGCCGTCTCCTTCACTACCTCGGCGAGTTGCACCGCCGAACGGATCGGGTCCCCGCCCTTCGCGAAGGTCAGCAACTGCTGCGTGAGATCACGCGCCCGCATCAGCCCCTTCTCCGCCTCCACCAACCATTGCCCGCCCCCGCTCTGCACCTGCGTGTCGAGCATCGCGAGCGTCACGTTGCCCATGATGACCGTGAGCAGGTTGTTGAAATCATGCGCGATGCCGCCGGCGAGCACGCCGACCGACTCGAGCTTGGTGGCGCGCAGCATCTCCGCCTCGAACTTCGCGCGCTCCGTCACGTCGCGCAGCACCAGCACCACGCCGGCCGGCTGGCTCGCGATGTCGCGAATTGGCGCGCAGCGCCCCTCGACGAGCCGCGGCACTCCCTGGCGATGCAAAAGCGCCGTGGCCGGAGGCAGCTCCACGACGAGCGCCTCGGACAACGCGCGCCGGTGCGGCGGCGCCACCGGCTCCCGGGTCCGCTCATGCACGAGCGGACACACGTCCGACAAGCCCCGGCCGATCGCCGCGCCCTCCACCCAGCCGGTCAGTTGCTCGGCCGCCTCGTTGAGATAATTCACCACGCCATGGCGGTCCGTGGTAATCACCGCCTCGGCCATGGCGCGCAGGGTCACCCGCAGGCGCTCGCGTTCGCCCGCCAGCTCCTCCTCGGCGATTTTGCGCGCATGGATGTCGGAGTGCGTGCCCACGAAGCGCACCGGCTCCCCCGCCTCCCCGAACTGCGCCAGCCCCCGTGCCAGAATCCAGCGATAGCGGCCGTCTTTGCACAGCAGGCGATGGTCGACGCGGTAGCCGTCGGTCTTGCGCGCCAGATGAAGTTCCATCGCCCGCTCCGCGGCGGCCCGGTCCTCCGGATGGATCAAGGTCTCCCACGCCGCGCGCGAATCCTCGAGATCGCCCGGCGCGTAGCCCAGCATCTCCCGGCTGCGCGCGGAAACGAAGAAACGGCCCGTGGAAAAATCGATTTCCCAGATGCCGGCGTTGATGCCCTGCACCGCCAGCTCCCAGCGATCCTCGCTCTGCCGCAGCCGCGCCTGCGTCTGGCGCAGATCGGTCACGTCGGTGAAGACCGACATCACCCGCGAGTAGTCCGGCCGCCCCTGCTCGACCGGCACCGTCCATTGCATGATCGCCTGCACGACATGCCCGTCGCGACGATGCAACGTGATGTTGTGCATCAGCTCGGTCCGGCCATCCCACAAGGCCGCCAGCTCCGCCGCGAAGGCCTCCGCGAAGTCAGGGGCGAAACCCGGCATCTCCGCACGCGCCTGCTCGAGATCGCGCAAGCCGCCCAGCTGGAGCGCGGTGCGGTTCGCCGCCACGATCCGCACGTGCTCGAATTGCCCGCGCAACTCCTCCGGACGCGCGCGCAGATAAGCGAGAATGTCGGCGACGCCTTCGCGCCGCTTCGCAGCGAGCCACTCGGCATTCGGACTCATATCCGTCACCAGGACCGCCACCGGCGCATGATCGAAGAGAAATTGCAGCTTACTGGCGGACACCGCAAAAGCCGCCGCCCGCTTCCTGTAACGCCCGCGCACAAGAACGACCGTGCATAGCGCGGCAAGACCTCCCGCCAGCGCCATCCCGGGCCAATCCTGCAAAATCCCCCCCGCCGACCAATCCCCGGCCCATGCGGTTGCCGGAACGAGGCCGGCGGACGCCAGCGCGAACCAGTGTGCCAGGCGACTCGCGGGGGGTTCCATGGGTAGCAGCAAGAGTGCAGGAACCAGACCAAGCCCGGCCGGGCGCTGTCGAGGAGCAAACGGTTACCATTGTTGCGGTCTCTACTCCCACGAATTTCTTACGATAATGCCCCCGGGGGTGACAATTTCGCCGGGGAAACCTCAACCTTCGCACGTAACACCCTTCGCCATGAAACTTTCTTCCATCCTCTCCCTGATCGCCCTCGCCCTCCACACGCCGCTGCTGGCGGCCGAAACCACCGCGCCCAAGCCGGCCGACGCCTACCCGCTCGACACCTGCGTCGTCTCCGGCGAAGCCCTCGACTCGATGGAGGGCCCCTACATCCACACCTACAAGGAGGAGGGCAAACCCGACCGCGAAGTGCGCCTGTGTTGCAAAGGCTGCCTCAAGAAATTCAGCAAGGCCCCGGCCAAATACCTCGCCAAGCTCGACTCCGCCGCGAAGCCCGCGGCCGAGAAACCCGCCGCCCCCGCCGACGACGCCCACGCCGGCCACAAGCACTGACCCCGTAGCACGGGCGCGCCACATCCGTGTTGCCGAAGAGGCGTCCATCCCCTTCGGCCTCCGCCCCGCCTGCGCTCCCATCCCCTCGCTCCGTGCTCCCCGCTCGTATGCACCTCCGCCCCTTCGCGTCGCTCGGCGCGCTCCTTGCCGTGCTCGTCGTCCCCGGACATGCCGAAGAGCCCGCGCCGCCGCCGGCCGCCGCGCTCGTCTCCGCCGTCGCGCAGGCCCCCTCGCTCCATGCCGCACGCGCCCGCGCCGAGGCCGCCCGCGCCCGCCGCGCCTCCGCGGGTCGCCTGCCCGACCCTGAACTCGAGGGAATGTATTCCCGGGCTCGCGAGCCGATGGGCGAAGAATACCCGATGTGGGAGATCAACCTCCGCCAACCCTTGCCCAAGGCGGGCGAACGCGCCGCCGACCGCGACCGTGCCGCCGCCTTGGTATCCATGGCCGAGGCCGACTACGCGGTCATGGCCGGCGAGATGAGCGCCGAAATCGCCATGGCCCTCGCCGAAGCCGAGGCCGCCCGCGCCCGCGCCGGACTGCTCGCCAAACAGATCGAGCGCACCGAACGCGTCCTCGCCGTCATCGACACCCGCCTCTCCGCCGGCTCCGGCCGCGTCGCCGACCGGCTCGCGCTTCAAACCCGCATCGCCGCCATGCGCCTCATGGTCGAGCAAGACGAACGCATGGCCGACGACGCCCTCGCCGAAGCTCGTGGCAGCCTCGGCCTCGGGCCCGAGGCCCCTCTCCCGCCCTACTCCGCGCCCGCCGCCGCCGAGATCGATCCCGAAAACCTCCCCGCGCTCCGCCTCGCCGACGCCAAGGCCGGCGAAGCCCGCGCCATGACGCGCATGGCCCGCGCCTCCGCCCGCCCCATGACCGCCGTCGGACTCCGCTTCGAACGCGAGGAGCAGCCCATGGGCAACATGGACACCGTCGGCGTCGCCTTCATGACCGAGATCCCCTTCCGCTCCCGCGGCTACGCCCGCGCCGAGGAGCGCGCCGCCCGCGCGGAAGAAACCGCCGCGCGCGCCGAGGCCGACGCCGCTCGCCACCGCGCCCGCGCCGCCCTCGCCCGCGCCGAGCGCGCGGGCCGCCTCGCCGAGATTTCGCGTCGCCTCGCCGACGAGACCGCCGCGCGTCTCGACGCCGAATACGATTCGCTCGTCCGCTCCTCCGGCACCGCCGCCTCCGGGATGGGCGGCGAAACCTCCGTGCTGATGGTGCTCGAAATCCTCGAACGCCAGACCGACGCCCATCTCCAAATCATCGAGGCGGAAGCCGCCGCCCGCGCCGCCCGCGCCGAACTCTGGCGCCATGCCCCCGCCGCCCTTTTCACGCCATGAAATCCGTTTTCATTTTCCTCGCCACCTTCCTCGTCGGCGCCGCCCTCGCCCTCGCCGCCCGCACCGTATTGCACAAGCCCTACGCCGAGCCGGCGCCCTCCCCCGCCGCCGCGCCCGCTGTCGATCCTCACGCCGGCCACGCATCCGCCGACGCCAAGCCGATGAACACCGTCTGCGCGATCTGTGGCATGGACGTCGACCCCGAGATCAAGCCCGCCGCCTACCAAGGCAAACTCGTCGGCTTCGGCTGCGCCGCCTGCCCGCCCAAGTTCGCCAAAAATCCCGACCGCTACGGCCCGTCCGCCCTCCGGAACGAAGTGGCGCCGAAATAAACAAAATCCTTCATAACGCAGAGACGCGGAGTCGCAGGGGAAAACGGCGTCTCGGCCCTCCGTCCTTCTCTCCGCGCCACTGCGTCTCTGCGTTCAATAACTCCGACATGCGTCCCCTTCCATCCTGGGCCGTCGCCCTCCTCGGTCTCGCCGCCGGCGCCGCCACCGTCGCGTTCCTGCCCGCCTCCGCCCTTTTCCACTCCGCCGCCGGCCACGAGCACGCCGACGCTTCACCGGTCGACACCGGCGACCGCTACGCCTGCCCGATGATGGACTTTATCGGCAACAAGCCCGGCTCCTGCCCCGTCTGCGGCATGACCCTCACCAAGATCGTCGCCGGCCAGCTCAACGAGGAACAAACCCATCGCATGGGCCTCGAAACGTCCGTCGTCCGCTCGGGCCCCGCCCGCGCCACCGTCCGCGCGTATGGCGCCGCCGACTACGACCATCGCTTCACCAAGCTCGTCATCCCCCGCGTCGCCGGCCGCATCGTGAAACGCTTCGAGGCGACCTTCGGCTGCTGCGAGGAAGTCGAATCGGGCGCGCCCGTCGTCGAGCTTTACAGCCCCGAGATCATCGCCGCGCAAGGTGAGCTCCAGGCCGCGCTCAAGCTCAACGACTCCGCCTTGGTCGCCAGCCTCCGCGAGCGCTTCGTCCGCTGGAACCTCGCCGAAATCGCCGACGATCTTGTCGCCGGAAAACCCGCCCGCGACACGGTCATCATCCACTCGCCTTTCGCCGGGCAGGTCCTTCAGGCCGATGTCGAGATGATCAACGAAGCCCTCGAAGTCGGCCGCGAGGTCATGCCCGACACGCCTCTCCTTCGTCTCGTCGATCCCGACAAACTCGTCCTCGTCGTCCACGTGCCCGAAACGCGCGCCAACTGGATTCGCGCCGGCCAGCCCGTCCGCATCGACAGCGACGACACCGGCCCGCTCCCCCAACTCAAGGCCGAAGTCGCGCGCGTCGCGGGCGAGATCAACGCCTCCCTCCGCGCCCGCGAGGTGCGCATCCACTTAAGCGGCGCCCGCTCCGTCCTCTCGCCCGGCAGCCTCGTCAACGCCCGCTTCGAGGTCGCCCTCGGCCCCGACCTCAAGCCCGCCGATCCCGCCGACAAGGCCGCCTGGGGCGAGTTCGCCCTCGTGCCCAAGACCGCCGTGCTTTCCACCGGCGTGCGCAACGTCGCATGGAAAATCGCCGGTCGCGACGCCTCCGGCCAGGTCCGCTTCGAGCTCGCCCCGCTCGCCCTCGGTCCCCGTCTCGAGGACGAAAACGGCAACGACGTCTACGTCGTGCGCGCCGGCCTGAAACCCGG
>CAMLNJ010000080.1 GCA_946481225.1 uncultured Verrucomicrobiota bacterium
GGCTTGGGCGCGGGTTCTTCGTTCATCACGCGTTTCACCTCCTCCTCGACGTTGGCGGAGGCTTTTTTGAACTCGCGCACGACCTTGCCGATGGTGCGGGCCATGTCGGGCAGGCCTTTGCCGCCGAAGAGGAGCAGGCCGATCACCGCGACGAGCATCATCTCCATCGCGCCGATGCCCTCGAGAAAGCCGAGGACGGGAGCGGGCGCGGCGAGAGTGGCGAGGGTGACGGCGGGCATGACAAGAAGGAGTGGAACGGGCCTCCGTCTAGCTGGCGAGCGCGACCTCGACGACGAAGCTCTGGCTCTTGCCAGGGGCGACGTGGTGAAGGCCGACGCCTGTTTCGGGGGCGTTGGGCGGGCCCATCCAGGGCTCGACGCAGAAGAATGGCGATTCGGGTGTTTGCGACCAAGTGACGAACGTGGCGTCGGGCGCGGGCGGGGACTTTTTGTCGAGACCGATGGTGACCGAGATGGCGCCGCTGCGGGCTCCGGCGGGGGCGAGGACGGCGGTGGGGGAACTCAGGCCGAGGTGGAAGGTATCGATCCACTCAGGGCGGGAGAGGGAATCGGAGGCGGGAAGCTCCGGGCCGGGGACGAGTTTTCCGGCGGGATCCTGGCGGAGGCGGCGGGTGGCGGGCACGGAGATGCGGTAGTCCGCGCGGGCGCGGCCGGGTTCCCACGGCACGTGGAAATAGAAGTGGTGGCCGGCGCTCCACGGAATCGGGCGGGTGTCGCGGTTTTTCAGCACGAACTCGCAGGTCAGGGCGGCGGGCGCGAAGCGGTAGATGACGGTGAACTCGTAGTCGAAGGGGTAGGCCTCGCGAGCGGCGGCGTCCGGCTGGAGCACGGCGGCGAAGCCGGAGTCGTCGGCGCGCGCGAGGGCGAAGCGACCTTGGCGGGCGAAACCGTGCATCGGCATGGGGCGGCGCACGCTTTCGCCATCGCGCCAGAAGCCGAGTTCGCCGCGGTCGAAGGTGCGGGCGTTGAAGGGGAAGAGGATGGGGTTGCCGCCGCGGACGGATTGAAAGCCGTCAAAAGTGGAGATCTCGGGCCAGTGGATCACGTCGCGCACGGAGCCGTCGGCGAGCGCGACGTTCCAGTTCATGAGGCGGGCGCCGCGTCCGGGGTGGGCGAGGAAGGTGGAGCGGCCGACGCGCCAGCGGTGCAGCGTCTCGCCGAGGAAAGGGACGGTATCGAGCATGGAAGGGGCAGGAATGGGGCGGCGGGAAAGGCGGCGCAAAGCGTTTTTGCGGATCGCGGTGGCCGGTGGCGCTTGCGTGCGCGGCATAGTGGGAGTTGGCTGCGCAAAACCCATGCAAACCCTTCGTTCATGGATTCTCGTGGCATGTTGCGCCTTGGTGCTTGCGGTGGCCGCGCGGGCGGACGACGCGGCGACCGCGCCGGCGGCTCCGGCCCGGCCCGAGCCTGCGGAGAACGCGTCCGCCGCGTCCTCCTCGGCCCCGGTCGAGACTCCGGCCGTCGATGCCGCCGCGGCTCCGGCCGCCGTTTTGGACGAGGTTCGTCCGGCGACGGTGGAAACGACCAAGGCGCCGACGGCCAAGCCCGACGGGTCGACGCGGGTGAAGATCATCCCGGTGCGCGAGGTGATCGCGAAGCCGGTCCTCTATCTGATCCGTCGCGGCTTGAAGGAGGCGCAGGCCGACGGAGTGCGCGCGGTGGTCCTCGACATGGAGACCCCGGGCGGCGAGCTCGGCGTGACGCTCGATATCATGGAGGCGCTCGACAAGTTCGAGGGGGAGACGCTGGTCTACGTGAACAACGAGGCGATCTCGGCGGGCGCGATCATCTCCTCGGTGGCGGACGAGATCCACTTCGCGCCGGGCGGCGTGATCGGCGCGGCGGCGGCCGTGAGCGGAGGCGGCGAGGAGATAGCCGCCACGATGAAGCAGAAGATAAACAGCTACCTGAACGCCAAGGTGCGCTCCTTCAACTCGGGCAAGGGCTATCGCGCCGAGGTGATCCGCGCGATGATGGACGCGGACTACGAATTCAAGATAGGCGACACGGTCATCAAGCCGAAGGGGGAGCTGCTTTCGTTGACCGCCGTGGAGGCGGCGAAGACCTACGGCGAACCGGCCCGCGCGCTGCTCTCGTCGGGGACGCACGCGACGCTCGATGATTTGCTCGAAACCAAATACGGCCGCGGCGGCCACGCGGCGGAGCGGATGGAGGCGACCTGGTCGGAGCAGTTCGCCTCGTGGCTGAGCTCGATTTCGCCGGTGCTGATGGGACTGGGTCTGCTGTGCGTGTTCATCGAGTTCAAGACGCCCGGCTTCGGGATCTTCGGCATCGCGGGGGGCGTCCTGCTGGCCCTGGTGTTCTTCGGGCATTATGCGGCGGGGCTTTCCGGACACGAGCCGGCCCTGGTTTTCGTGCTCGGGCTCGCGCTGGTCGCGGTGGAGATCTTTTTTCTGCCGGGCACGCTGGTGGCGGGGCTCCTTGGCGCGGCGCTGATGTTCGGCGCGCTCGTGTGGTCGATGCTGGATGTGTGGCCGGGGGAGATGCCGACGCTGGGCGGCGACGCGCTGCTCCAGCCTTTGCTCAATCTATTCGCGGCCTTCGGGGTGGCGCTCATCGGCGCCGTCCTGCTGGCGAAGGTGATCCCGCGCGGCTGGTTTTGGGACAAGATGATCCTCCAAACGGCGGTGGCCGGGGACGCTGGCGCGCCGGAGGATGGCATGGGCGGGATAGGCGCCGCGACCGAGGCGCCCGGCGTGGTCGGCGACGCGTTGCTCGGGGCGCGCGGTCGCACCGTATCGGCCATGCGGCCGATGGGCGAGGTGGAGATCGCGGGCCGTCGACACGAAGCGCGCGTCGCCACGGGGGCCCTCGAGCGTGACGAACCGGTCCGGGTGACCGGCCGCGCGGGACGTGTCCTCATCGTGGAGCGCGACGCCGCATGAGCACGACCGTCATCACCCTCCTGGTGGTCGGCCTTCTGCTGCTCGGCTTTGAAGTGATCGTGCCCGGGGCGGTGCTCGGCATCGCCGCAATAATCGCGCTTCTCTCCGGCGTGGTTGTCGCGTGGATGGAGCATGGTTCCGCCGGGGGATTGTTCGCGCTGGCCGTGGCATTGTTCGGCGGCTTCGCGCTGCTGTATATCGAATTTCGCGTGTTGCCGCGCACGCGGATCGGCCGGCGCATGTTTCTGGAAAAAGCAATCGATGGGGCGAGCCAGCCGCCCATCGCGGCGTGCGAGGCCGACGTCGTCGGACGCGAGGCCGTCGCGATCACCGCGCTCGGGCCAACCGGCATCGTGCAGGTGGACGGCCGCCGCTACGAGGCGCGCTGCGATTCCGGCTTTGCCGAGGCGGGCGCCCGCCTGCGCGTGGTGCGGGTCGAAACCTTCCAACTCGTTGTAATCGCATCCGGCTAGACGCGGCGCCCGCGTTCTCGCTGCCTTCCACACCATTCTTCCAACCAAACTCAACTTATGTTCAACGGACCCATCCCTACCATCCTGACCATCGCCGTCGGCGTCGTGGTCTTAGGCCTGCTCGTAGTCGTCTTCTCGTTCTTCAGCGTCTGGCTGCGCGCCATGCTCGCCGGCGCCTACGTCGGAATTCCCACGCTCGTCGCCATGCGCCTCCGCCAGGTGCCCTACGGCTTGATCGTCGACGCTCGCATCACCGCCCGCAAGGCCGGCATCGACATCACGATCGACGAAATCGAGGCGCACTACCTCGCCGGCGGCAACGTCGTCCCGACGGTGCAGGCCCTGATCGCCGCGCAAAAGGCCGCGATCGAGCTCAACTGGAACCGCGCCTGCGCGATCGACCTCGCGACCAAGGGCTCGGGCAAAAGCGTCGTCGAAGCCGTCCGCACCTCGGTCGACCCGAAGGTGATCGATTGTCCGAACCCCGCCGGCGGCCGCACGACCATCGATGGCGTGGCCAAGGACGGCATCCAGGTGAAGGTGAAGGCGCGCGTGACGGTGCGCACCAACCTCGACCGCTTCGTCGGCGGCGCGAAGGAGGACACGATCATCGCCCGCGTCGGCGAGGGCATCGTCTCCACCATCGGCTCGGCCGAGAGCTACAAGGTCGTGCTCGAGTCGCCCGACGCGATCTCGAAGACCGTGCTCAAGCGCGGCCTCGATGTCGGCTCGGCGTTCGAGATTCTGTCGATCGACATCGCCGACGTGGATGTCGGCGAGAACGTCGGCGCGAAGCTTCAGGAAGCGCAGGCCGAGGCGAACAAGAGCATCGCGCAGGCGCAGGCGGAAATCCGCCGCGCCGCCGCCGTCGCCGCCGAGCAGGAGATGAAGGCCAAGGTGCAGGAGATGCAGGCCGAGGTCGTGCGCGCCCAGGCCGAGGTGCCGCGCGCCCTGGCCGAGGCTTTCCGCTCCGGCCGCCTTGGCGTGATGGATTACTACAAGATGGAAAACATCCAGGCGGACACCGGCATGCGCAAGGTGATCGGCGGCGACGAGAAGAAGTAAGCCCGTCGCGCCCCGCGCCTCGTTGTCGCCCCCGTTTTGCCCGCCATGCGCACGCTCGCCTCGTTCGACCACGCCGATCAGGCGCACCTCCTGAGGATGCGCCTGGAGGGCGATGGCATCGCGGCCTACGTGCGCGACGAAAACATGGTCACGCTCGACTGGCTCTACTCGCTCGCGGTGGGCGGGGTGAAGGTCGACGTGGCCGACGAGGATTACGAGGCCGCCTTGGCCATGCTCGCCGAGGACGCGGCCTCCCCTCCCTCCGCTTAACCCGCGCGTCCGCGCTTCCCATCATGAATTGGGTTCTCGAACATCTGCAGCTTATCATCGTGATCGCCGGCGCGATCGCCTACTGGATCAACCAACGCGCCCGGGAAAAGGCCGGCCAGGAGGCCGATTACGACGAGGATGGCGTTCCGGAAAACCGCCCCGGGCCGCGCGCCGAGACGCGGGAGCTTTCCCCGGTCAATCGCGACGGCACCGACATCGACCAAGCGGAGCGCGCCCGTCGCATCCGCGAGGAGATCCAGCGCAAGATCGCCGAGCGGCGCGGCCAGGCGCCGGCGCCGGCTCCGGCGCCCGCCGTGCCGCCTCCGCCCTTGCCGCGTTTCGATCCTTTCCGACCGGTGTTTCAGGAGGAAGCGCGGCCGATGCCGCCGCCCCTTCGGCCGCCCGAGCCCGCGACCGCGCGCGTGCCTGTCGCCGCTTACGACGACTCGGCCGCGCTCGAGCGTCAGCGACGGCTCGCCGAGCAGTTGGCGGAACTCGAGGAGCGCCGGCAGGCGGCTCGCCGGACCGCGGCTAGCCTGGCGCACTCCGGCGAGACGGCTCCCGCCGCCTCCGGGTCCGGCGCGGGCGGAGGTTTCCTTGGCGCGCGTGGCGTGGCCGTCGAGCTGCGCGATCCGCGCGCGCTGCGCCGCGCCTTCGTGTTGCGCGAGGTGATCTCGGCGCCGGTGGCGCTGCGCTGAATCTATCGCGGTGGGCGGGCGCGTCCCTGCGCCCGCCGCTTGTGTTCCGAGCGACGGGCGTAGGGACCCGCCCGTCCACCACTGAATCGAGCCTGCGCGGGTCCTTGGTAAAACCGCTTGGCCCGCGCGGCGCGCGGCGCTTGGCTGGGGTTTCCATGACCCTTTCCGCTCTCGTCAATCCCACCGTTCTTACGCAGCCGGTCTACGAGCCGGGCAAGCCGATCGAGGACGTGGCGCGTGAACTCGGGCTCGATCCCGCCGGGATCATCAAGCTCGCCTCGAACGAGAACCCGCTCGGTCCCTCGCCCTTGGCCATCGCCGCCGCGACGAAGGCGCTCGCGCAGAGCGAGCTGTATCCCGACGGCGGCGTGGTGGCGCTGCGCGCCAAGCTGGCCGCGCGCCACGGGCTCGCCCCGGATCAGTTCGTGGTCGGCAACGGTTCGAACGAGTTGCTCGAGTTGCTCGGCCATGTGTTCCTGCGTCCGGGCGACGAGGTCGTCATGGGCGCGCCGGCCTTCATCGTTTATAAGCTCGTGGCGCTGCTTTTCGGCGCGCGCGCCGTGGAGGTGCCGCTCGTGAATCATCGCCACGACCTCGCGGCTCTGGCCCGCGCGGTGACGCCGCGGACGAAGATCGTTTTTCTGCCGAGCCCGAACAATCCGACCGGCACGGCCAACACCGAGGCGGAGATCTTGGCCTTCGTCCGTGGGCTGCCGGAGCACGTGGTGTTCGCCTTCGACGAGGCCTATGCGGAGTTTTTGGTCAACCCGCCGGATCTGCGCCCGTTGATCGCCGAAGGGCGAAAGGTCATCGGTCTGCGGACCTTCTCGAAGATCTACGGCCTCGCCTCGCTGCGTGTCGGCTACGGCTACGCCTCGGCGGAGATGGCGGCGCTGCTCAATCGTGTGCGCCAGCCCTTTAACGTGAACGCCATCGGCCAAGCGGCGGCGATCGCGGCGCTCGACGACGAGGCTTTCGTTAAGCGCACGCGCGAGACGAACGCGGCGGGGCTGCGCCAGCTGGAGGCGGCGTTCACCGCGCGCAAGCTGGAGTGGGTGCCGAGCGTGGCGAACTTCATCCTCGTGAAAGTCGGCGACGGCGCGCGCGGTTTCGTGGAGCTGCAGAAGCGCGGTGTGATCGTGCGTCCGATGAAGCCCTACGGGATGCCGGAGTGGCTGCGCGTGACGGTCGGCACCGAGGCGCAGAACACGCGCCTGCTCGCGGCGTTGGACGAGGTGCTGAAGGTGTAGCAACGGCCGTGTCGGCCGTTTTTGATCTTCGGGACGCGGCCGGCACGGCCGCGGCTACACGTCAGGCCAGCAGCGCGCCCTCGTGGCGGAGGAGCCAGCGCTTGCGTTCGAGGCCGCCGGCGTAGCCGGTGAGGGAGCCGTCGGCGCCGATGACTCGGTGGCAGGGGACGACGATGCAGATCGGGTTTGCGCCGTTGGCCGAGCCGACGGCGCGGGCGACGCTGGCGGTTTCGGCGGCCAGGCGGGCGTAGCTCCAGGTAGTGCCGAAGGGAATACGGGTAAGCGCGGCCCAGACGCGACGTTGAAAGGGGCTGCCGACGGCCGGGGCGAGGGGGAGCGTGAAGGCGCGGAGTTTTCCGGCGAAGTAGGCGGAGAGCTCGGAGACGGCGGAGGCGGCGCGGGCGGGGTCGGCGGTGATGTTCGCGCCGGGGCCGAGCAGCGAGGCGAGGGATTGCTCGTCGGCGAAAAGGACCGCGGCGAGGGCGCCTGTTTCGGCGACGGCGATGGTGAGCTCGCCGACGGGGGTGGGAAGTTTGGCGGTGTAAAAGGCGGGCATCGGAGGACGGAATCTTTACCGCAGATGGCGCAGATAAACGCAGATAAAGACAGGACCGGTTGTGGGTTTGGTATCTGCGGTTATCTGCGAAATCCGCGGTTATATCAGGCTTTGAGTTGCCAGAAATGGGCGGTGGCGAGGCTGCGGTGCGGGGAGAAAGGCAGCATGAGGCGTCGGGTGGCGTCGATGTCGGGACGGTGGTCGAGGGCGAAGAGTCGTTGCAGGCCGCCGGCGAGGCCGGTGTCGCCGTAGGGCGTGCAGTCGGCGAAGCCGAAGCCGCGCATCATGACGTAGTTCACGGTCCATGGGCCGAGTCCATGCACGTCGAGGAGGGCGCGTTCGGCGCGGGTGGCGGAACCGGCGGCGAGTTTTTCGAGATCGAGCGCGCCGCTTGCGACAAGTTTGGCGGTGTCGAGGAGCGTGCGGATTTTTTGGCGCGAAAACCGGCTCGCGGCGAGGGCCGAGGGCGTGAGCGCGGCGACGGCGGCGGGCGAGGGCGGAGCGACGAGGCCGTCGTCCAGCGGTTCGCCGGCGAGTTCGGTCAGCGTGCGACGAAGGCGGAAGGCGAAGGGTAGGTTGATCTGTTGGCCGAGGATCGCCCAAAGGAGGGCGTCCCAGGGCGTGAGATATTGTGGAAGGCGAAGCGACTCGCGGCCGGCGACGAGCCGGGAGAGGCCGAGTTTTTTCGCGAGGCGGGCGAAGCCGGCGGCGTCCTGGGCGAGGCCGATGAGGCGGGCGGCGCGGGCGGCGGCTTCGGCGCGGAGCGGCGCAGGTAAATCGTCGGGGAGCGTGAGCGCGACGGCGTGGTCTGTCGCAGCGCGGGAGAAATCGAGGGAGAGGCGGAAGGCGCGGCCGGCTATGCGGGTGGCGGCGAGGTAGGTGGCGCCCTCGAGGCGCTCCGAGAGGCTTTGCGGGTCGCGGCCGAGCTGGGCGAGGAGGCGTTCGAGCGCGTAGTCGGGCGGGAGCGCGAGGGGGATGGGTGGCGAGGCGGAATCACGGGCAGGACGCCCGTGCCACTTTACGAGCGCACGGGTGGCGGAGGGCGTGAGGCCGGTGCGCGTGCGGAAGGCGTCGTGGAAGGTGCTGAGGGATTCGTAGCCGACGGAGAAGGCGAGGTCGGCGACCGGGGTGTCGGTCGCGAGGAGTTTCGCGCGCGCGGCGTCGAGGCGGGCTTCGGCGATCAGTTCGGCGGGTGTGGCGTGGAAGTGCTGGCGGAAAAGTTCGTGGGCGCGGGTGGCGCCGTAGCCGGTGCGGCGGACGAGCGCTGCGGCGTCGGGGAAGCGCGCGGGATCGGCGCGGAGTTCGGCGACGACGGTCTCGATGGTTTCGAGCACGGGATCGACGCCGCGCGCGTAGTCGTCGGGGTGGCATTTCTTGCAGGGGCGCAGGCCGGCGGCGCGGGCGGCCTCGCAGGTGGGGAAGAAGCGGACGTTTTCGGGCTTGGGTTTGCGGGCGCGGCAGGAAGGCAGGCAGTAGATGCCGGTGGTGAGCACGCCGGTGAAGAAGCGGCCGTCGTAGGTCGGGTCGCTCGCGAGGAGCCGGCCGTAGAGCGTGGCGTGGGAGTGGCGCATCGTGCGGGTGAAGGGGAACGATAGCGCGGACGCGGCGGAGCGTCCACCGGAGGCTTCCGCCGCAATTTTTCGCGCCAAAAAAAGAGCCGGCGCAAGGCCGGCTCCGGGGGATGAAAACGTGGCGCGGTTTACTTGGCCGCCGCGTAGGCTTCCATGCCGACGCAGGAGCAGACGAGGTTGCGGTCGCCGTAGACGTTGTCCACGCGGCCGACGGCGGGCCAGAACTTGCTCGCGCGGGTCCACGGAGCGGGGAAGGCGGCGAGATCCCGCGAGTAGTCGCGCTTCCACTCGTCGGCGCAGACCACGAGGGCGGTGTGCGGGGCGTTCTTGAGCGGGTTGTCGAGCTTGTCGGCCTCGCCGTTGACCACGGCCTGCATCTCGCCGTGGATGCCGATGAGGGCGTCACAGAAGCGGTCGAGCTCGGCGAGGCTTTCGCTCTCGGTGGGCTCGATCATGAGGGTGCCGGCGACGGGCCAGCTCATGGTCGGGGCGT
>CAMLNJ010000081.1 GCA_946481225.1 uncultured Verrucomicrobiota bacterium
CCTCGTCTTCACCGTCAGCGGACTCGTTCCCGGCAAGGCCTACGATCTCTATGTCTACGGCGCCGGCAACGACCCCCAATCCGCCGACAATCCAGGCGGAGACGGGCAGGGCGCCCGCTTCACCCTCGCCGTCGCCAACACATTGGGCAAGGACGCCGGCACCGCCGAGACCTCCGGCGGCTTTTATTCCAGCCTCTACACCTTCAACCCCGAGAGCGGCGTCATCACCCTCAGCCCCGTCGGCACCACCTGGGCCAAACTCGGCGCCGTGGTCGATTCCAACGGCGTCATCCGCTTCAGCACCGGCCGCAACTCCCGCCGCAGCCAGTATATCAACGGATTCCAACTCGTCGAAGTCCGCTCCTAAGCTCCACGAAATCCCCGCGGCCGGCCACCGGCGTCCGGTCGCGCATCCCACGCCCATCGATGAGAAACACCCCGCTCGCCCGCCTCGCCCTCGCGCTCTCCCTCGTCTCCGCCCTCGCCGCCGGCGAGCTCAAGGTCGACATCAACCGCGACGGCAAAAACAGCGCGAGCACGACCGCCACCGGCTACGCGCAATGGACCACCGCGAGCACCGGCGGCACCGCGAGCACCGGCACCGCGCCGATCACGCAAAGCTTCCCGCTCGCCGCCACCGGCGAGACCGTCGTCGTCTCCCTCGCCATGACCGCCGCCGCCCAGTCCGCCGGCGGCTCCGGCATCACCTACACCTACTACGCCACGGGCACCACCACCGAGGGACAAAAACTCGTGAGCGACGGCGTCACCGTCGCCCCCGCGGTCGGCAACGCCGGCGGCCAGCTCCAGATGACCCTCACCGGGCTCAACCCCGGACCGCACTCGCTCCTCACCTTCCACAACGCCGGCGACGCCGCCAGCGCCCTCGGCACCCTGGCGCCGATCAAGGTCTACCTCAACGGCTCCTACGTCACGACCTTCACGCCCTCCATCCGCTCGACCGACATCGCCGCGCCCACCGTCTACCTCTCCTTCACCACCGCCTCGACCGGCGACGTCACCACCATCCTCTTCGCCGCCGACACCGACGCCGCCGCCACGACGAAGAACGTCGTCCTGAACGGCTTCGAGATCGACACCCCCAATTCCGCCCGCATCGCCAACACCCCCTCGCCCATCGACGCCGACGAGCACGTCGACGCCGACTCCGGCGAGGTCACGCTCTCCTGGGCCTCCGCGCTCGCCGGCACCACCGCCTCGCACGACGTCTACCTCGGCACCGGCCTCGCCGCGGTCAAGGCCGCCACCCGCGCCTCCCCGCAATATCTCGGCAACCAGGTCGCGAATTCCCGCTCCGTCCCCGTCGCGGACCCCTTCGCCACCTACTACTGGCGTATCGATGAAGTAGATACACTGGGCAACGTCACCGCCGGCGCGGTCTGGTGTTTCCGCCCCCGCCACCTCGCCTTCCCCGGCGCCGAGGGCTACGGCCGCTTCGCTCGCGGCGGACGCGGCGGCAAGGTCGTCCACGTCACCTCGCTCGACGATTACACGGGCGACGAGACTCCGATCCCCGGCACGCTCCGCCACGCCGTCACCGTCGAGACCGGCCCGCGCGTCATCGTCTTCGACGTCGGCGGCCTCATCACGCTCAAGTCCCGCCTCACCCTCAACTCGCCCTACGTCACCATCGCCGGCCAGACCGCCCCCGGCAAAGGCGTCTGCCTGAAAACCTGGACCATGGGCCTGAGCGGCGCCAACGACGCCGTCATCCGCTTCCTCCGCTCCCGCCCCGGCCGCACGCTCCAAACCATCACCGTGGACCGATACAAGAACGGCGCCACCGGCACCCCGACCACCGCCACCGCCGCCGTCGCGGTGGACGGCATGGGCATGCAGGGCAGCTCCCACGCGATCATCGACCACTGCTCCATCAGCTGGACCATCGACGAGGCCTTCAGCTCCCGCTCCGCGAAAAACATCACGCTCCAGCGCACCTTGATCTCCGAGGCGCTCAACAAGGCGCTCCACCCGAACTACATCTTCCTCGACGACCTCGCCGGCTCCGAGCACGGCTACGCCGCCTCCGTCGGCGGCGACGTCGGCAGCTTTCACCACAACCTCCTCGCCCACTGCTACGGCCGCAACTGGTCCATGGCCGGCGGCCTCGACGCCAGCGCGACCTTCGCCGGCCGCCTCGATTTCACCAACAACGTCGTCTACAACTGGGGCTCCCGCACCACCGACGGCGGCGCCATGGAGGTCGATTTCACGGGCAACTACTACAAGCCCGGCGCCGGCACCACCCTCGTCCCCTACGCGCTGACGATGAACCACGAAAACGACTTCGCCGGTTCCCAGCGCTGCTACTTCGCCGGCAACGTCATGCCCGGCCACTTCGACGAATCCAACCAGACCGTCGGCCGTCGCAGCGTCGTCTCCGGCGGCGTCCCCGCCCCGACCTACGAAACCTTCGTTTCCACGCCCTTTTTCCCCTCCTACGTCACCACGCAGACCGCCCTCGGCGCCTACAAGCGCGTCCTCTCCGACGTCGGCGCCAACGTCCCGCTCGACGACCACGACAAGCGCGTGATCAACGAGACCCTCGCCGGCACCTACACCTACACGGGCAGCGTGACCGGCAAAAAAGGCTTCCCCGACGTCGAGACCGACGTCGGCGGCTGGGAAGACTATCCGACCGAATACCGCGCCCCCGGCTGGGACTCCGACGCCGACGGCCTCCCCGACTGGTGGGAAACCCTTCACGGCACCAACCCCGCCTCCCCCGCCGGCGACTTCTCCGAGGCCAACGCCTCGCCCGACGGCGACGGCTACACCCGCCTCGACGACTACCTCGCCTGGATGGCCCTGCCTCGCGTCGACGTCGCCTCCGGCTCCTCCGTCGACATCGATCTCTCCGCGCTCACTCGCGGTTACACCGCCTCGCCCTCCCGCCAGGTCGCCCTCGCGCTCGCCGATTATCCCGCCGGCGCCGTGCAACTCCTCGGCGACGGCAAGACCGCCCGCTTCACCGCCGCGCCCGGCTTCACCGGCGTCGCGCGTTTCCAACACACCGTCACCGACGCCCAAGGCGACTCCATGAGCGGCGAGGTCGGCGTGCGCGTCGTGGCCGTCGAAACCGCCGCCACCCTTCAGATCGCTCAAAGCGACGGCGGGCTCTTCCTCGATTTCACCGGCACCGCGGGCCAGACCTTCACCATTCAGCACTCGCCCGATCTTTCGGACTGGATGAACCTGCAGGACCTTGTCGCCACCGGCGCCACCCAACGAATTCCCGTTCCCCCCGAGCTCTATCCCGCCCCCCGCCGCTTTTTCCGCGCCATCCGTTGAGACCGGGCGCGCCTCGCGGCGTCTGCTTCTCCACCGATGAAAACCGTCTTCACCCACTCCGCCGCCGAGACCGCCGCGATGGACACGCGCCGCCTCCGCGAGGAACACCTCCTCGAGGATCTGTTCGCCCCCGGCGCCCTCCGCCTCGCCTGGTGGGAAACCGACCGCACCGTCGCCGCCGGCATCACGCCCGCCGCCACGCCGCTCGCGCTCCCCGTCCTTCCCGAGCTCCGCTCCGCCTTCTTCCTCGAGCGCCGCGAAGCCGGCGTGGTCAACATCGGCGGCCCCGGCCTCGTCACCGTCGATGGCGTAGCCCACCGCCTCGATTCGCTCGACGCCATCTACCTCGGCCGCGGCGCGAAAGACGTCTCCTTCGCCTCGGAAAACGCCGCCGCGCCCGCGAAATTCTGGCTCCTTAGCTACCCCGCCCATGCCGCCTACCCCACGCGCCACGTCTCCTTCGCCTCCGCCGAGACCGCCGTGCTCGGCGCGCCCGCCACGGCCAACCAGCGCCGCCTCACCAAGCTCATCCACGCCGGCGCCTTCCCCACCTGCCAGGTCGTCATGGGCGTCACCCGCCTCGATTCCGGCAGCGTCTGGAACACCATGCCGCCCCACACCCACCTGCGCCGCTCCGAGGTCTACCTCTACTTCGACATCGAGCCGGGCCACGCCGTCTTCCACTTCATGGGCCAGCCGCAGGAGACCCGCCACCTTGTCGTGCAAAACGAGCAGGCCGTGCTCTCCGCCCCCTGGTCCGTCCACAGCGGCGCCGGCACCGCGCGCTACGCCTTCGTCTGGGGCATGGGCGGCGAAAACCAGGAGTTCGCCGACATGGACCCCGCCCCCGTCGCCACCCTCCGCTAAACCGAGCGCAAACCGTCCCATGTCCAAAGTCTGAACGTCCCACGTCGAATGCGGCGCGCTCCGCGCGCAGGTGCCGACCTTCGACATTAGACCTTCAGACCTTCGACTTTCCTTTTCCGTCCCATGATCCTCGACTCCTTCCGTCTCGGCGGGAAAACCGCGCTCGTCACCGGCGCCTCCCGCGGCCTCGGCGCCGGCCTCGCCCGCGCCCTCGCCGAAGCCGGAGCGGACGTGATCCTCGTCGCCCGCGGCGATCTCTCCGCCACCCGCGCCCTCGTCGAAGAGACCGGTCGACGCGCCTACACCTTCTCCGCCGACCAAGCCAGCCGCCCCTCGCTCGACCGTCTCCTGGCCGCGCTCGGCGACACGCTCCCGATGCCCGACATCCTCGTGAACAACGGCGGCACCATCAAACGCGCCCCCTTCGTCGAGTCCCCCCTCGCCGACTGGGACGAGGTCATCGAGACCAACCTCACCTCCGTCTTTCGCCTCAGCCAGCGCGTCGCCGCCGCATGGGTCGCCGCCAAGCGCCCCGGCAAGATCATCCACACCGCCTCGATGCTCTCCTTCCAGGGCGGCGTGCGCGTCGCCGCCTACACCGCGTCGAAGAGCGCCCTCGCCGGCCTCACCCGCCTCATGGCCAACGAGCTCGCGTCCCACCGCATCAACGTAAACTCCATCGCCCCCGGCTACATGGCGACCGACAACACCACGCAGCTCCGCGCCGACCCCGCCCGCAACCAGGCCATCCTCGACCGCATCCCCGCCGGCCGCTGGGGCGAGTCCTCCGACCTCGCCGGCGCCGTCGTCTTCCTCGCCTCGCCCGCCTCCGACTACGTCCACGGCCACATCCTCGCCGTCGACGGCGGCTGGCTCGGCCGCTGATCCCTTTCTGCATCCCCATGCATTTGCCACCCCGCCCCACCCTCGCCGCCCTCTCGGCGGCCGTCGCCCTCCTCGGCGCCACGGCCGCCGAGGCGGCGGAAAAACTTTCCATCACCGCCAGCCACGATCTCACCATCGCCCGCCCCGCCGAAACGATCTCGATCCCGTGGTCGGAAGTAAACAAGGCCCTCCCCGGCGCCCTTCTCCAAAAGATCGTCGTCCGCGATTCCGCCGGCCGCTCGCTCCCCTATCAGGTCACCAACGTCGCCCCGCTCGCCAAAGACCCCAAAAACGTCGGCGCCACCTACGGCGAACTACTCTTCCAGCATGATTTCGCCGCCGGCGAAAAATCCGCCGCGTTCACCGTCGAGAAAAGCGAAACCGTCGCTCCCCCCTTTCCGGTAAAAGCCGCCGCCCGCCAAGTGCCGGAGCGCCTCGACGACTTCGCCTGGGAAAGCGACCGCATCGCCTACCGCACCTACGGCCCCGCCCTCGCCGCCCCCGCGCCCGCCGGCGTCGTGAAGGAAGTGCTCGTCACCAGCGGCATCGACGTCTGGGCCAAGCGCGTCGACTACCCCGTCATCGACCGCTGGTATAACAAGGGCCACGACCACTACCACCACGACGAAGGCGAGGGCATGGACTTCTTCGGCGTCGCCGCCTCCCGCGGCTGCGGCGGCACCGGAGTCTGGAGCAACGGTCGCTTGTATGTTTCCGGAAACTACAAGACCGCCCGGGTCGTCGCCGACGGCCCCGTCCGCGCCGTCTTCGAGCTCGCCTACGACACCTGGGCCGCCGACGGCGTCTACGTCTCCGAGGTGAAGCGCTTCACCATCGACGCCGGCCGCAACCTCTTCGCCGTCGAAAGCACCTTCGCCGTCACCGGCAAGGAACCCGCGCTCACCGTCGCCGTCGGCCTCACCAAGACACCTCTGGACAAGAAGCAGAACCCGAAGGAAACGCTCACGCCCTCGCCCGACGCCGCCACGCTCGTCCAGTGGACCGACACCGCTTCGCTCGATTCCTTCGGCACCGCCGTCGTCCTCGTTTCCCCCTCCGATTTCGCCGGCTTCGCCGAGGACGAGCGCAACCACCTCGTCCTCGCCAAAGCCAAGCCCGGCGAGCCGCTCCGCTACCTCGCCGGCGCCGGCTGGACCCGCTCCGGCCAATTCGCCGACCAGGCCGCCTGGCGCGCCCACGTCCTGTCCGAAGCCGCCCGCGCCCGCACCCCCGTCCGCGTCGCCGTCCAGTAGCGCAGACATCCAGTCTGCTTCCCCCTTCCGGCCCCTCCTGCCCCCGCCGCTCTGCCGCTCTGTCGTTCCGTCGCTCTGTCGCTCTGTCGCTCTGCCTTTCCGACTCCCCGCTCCTAGCCCCCTGCTCCCCGCTCCATCCCCATGTCATTGCTCTCCCGCGTCGGTTTGTTGTTCCCCCTCTTCGCCTGTTCCTTCCTTCAAGCCGCGTCCGCGCCGGCCCCTGCGCCGGAGAAATTCCGCGACGCCACCCCGCTCGAATGGTCCGTCCGGATCGCCCGCTCCGAGATGGCCCGCCAGGGCGAGCGCATGTTCGCCGACGCGAACCCCAAGGCCAAATGGAGCTACACCACCCCGCTCTTCGGCCTCTCGCTGATGCGCCTCGGCGACCACCTCGGCGACGCCTCCTACACCACCTACGGCGCCCGCACCGCCACCTCCTTTCTCGCGGCCGACGGCTCGATCCCCGCGTATAAAAAGTCTGAATACAACATCGACCTCGTCGCCCCCGGAAAGGTGCTCGTCCGTCTCTGGGAAACCGGCTCCGCCGCCGACCGCACCCCCGCCCTCCGCGCGGCCATCGAGAACCTCCGCGACCAGATGCGCACCCACCCGCGCACCAAGGAAGGCGGCTTCTGGCACAAGCAGCGCTACCCGCACCAGATGTGGCTCGACGGCCTCTTCATGGCGTCGCCCTTCCTCGCCCACTACGCGAAGACCTTCGACGAACCCGCCCTCTTCGACGAAGTCGCGAAGCAAATCGTGCTGATGGACAAGCACGCCTACGATCCCGCCACCGGCCTGCACTTCCACGCCTGGGACGAAGCCCGCGCCCAGCCTTGGGCCGACAAGGAGACCGGCGACTCCCCCGGCTTCTGGAGCCGCGCCATCGGCTGGTATGCCATGGCGATCGTCGACACCCTCGAATACCTCCCTGCCGATCACCCCGACGCCCCCAAGATCCGCGAGATCCTCGGCCGCGTCGCCGACGGCATCGCCCGCTGGCAGGACCCCGCCACCGGCCTCTGGTGGCAGGTGACCGACCAAGGCGCCCGCGAGGCCAACTACCTCGAAGGCACCGCCTCGAGCATGTTCGTCTACTCTCTCGCCAAGGCCATCAACCAAGGCGCCCTCCCCGCCGACAAATACCTATTCACCCTGCGCAAGGGCTACGCCGGCCTCGTCCGCGATCTTATCCGCGTCGACGCCGACGACTCCGTCAGCCTCACCCGCTGCTGCGAGGTCGCCGGCCTCGGCGGCAAGGGCCAGAAAGGCCAGCCCCGCGACGGCAGCTTCGCCTACTACGTGAGCGAGCCGATCATCGACAACGACCACAAGGGCGTCGGCCCCTTCATCTCCGCCGGCGTCGAACTCGACCGCCTCCTCCGCTCGCCCGCCGCCACCGCCTCCTATTCCGGCTTCGTCGCGCGCAGCTGGGCCGACTACCCCGCGATGCTCGCGCGCATCAAGGCGCCGACCTTCCCGAATCGAGATTTCCCCATCACCGACTTCGGCGCCAAACCCGGCGTCGACAATACCGACGCCATCCACGCCGCCATCGCCGCCTGCAACCAGGCCGGCGGCGGCCGCGTCCTCGTCCCCGCCGGCGAGTGGCTCACCGGCGCCATCCGCCTCAAGAGCAAGGTCAACCTCCACCTCGTCGAGGGCGCCACGCTCCTCTGGTCCTTCGACCTCGCCCGCTACCCCGTCGTCTTTACCCGCTGGGAAGGCATGGAGTGCATGAACTACTCCCCCTTCATCTACGCCTACGGCGAAAAAGACATCGCCATCACCGGCAAGGGCACGCTCGACGGCGGTTCGACCCTCGACACCTGGTGGGGCTGGAGCCGCAAGGACGGCCCCACTCCGCGCATCCAGAAACCCGACCGCGACAAGCTCAACGAGCAAAACAACGCCGGCGTTCCCGTCGCCGAACGCGTGTATGGCCCCGGCCACTACCTCCGCCCCAACTTCATCCAGCCCTACCTCTGCGAAAACATCCTCGTCGAAGGCGTGAAGATCGTCCGCTCCCCCATGTGGGAGGTGAACCCCGTCCTCTGCCGCAACGTCACCGTGCGCGGCCTCACCATCGTCACCCACGGCCCCAACAACGACGGCTGCGATCCCGAGTCCTCCATCGACGTCCTCATCGAGGACACCCTCTTCGACACCGGTGACGACTGCATCGCCATCAAGTCCGGACGCAACGGCGACGGCCGCCGCGTCGGCGTCCCCTCCGAGAACCTCGTCGTCCGCGACTGCGTGATGAAGGAGGGCCACGGCGGCGTCGTCCTCGGCTCCGAGTGCTCCGGCCACATCCGCAACGTCTTCGTCGAGAACTGCACGATGGACAGCCCCGAGCTCGACCGCGCCCTCCGCTTCAAGAACAACGCCGTGCGCGGCGGCGTTCTCGAGAACGTCTTCATGCGCGACGTGAAGATCGGCCAGGTCGCCGAGGCCGTCGTCACCATCGACCTCCTCTACGAGGAAGGCGCGAACGGTTTCTTCCCCCCGGTCGTGCGCAACGTCCAGCTCGACCGCGTCGAGGCCGCCGCCGCGCCCCGCCTCTTCTACATCCGCGGCTTCGCGGGCGCCGTCGTCGAGGACATCCGCGTAAACGACTCCGTCATCAAAGGCCTCACCCAGCCCGAGGTCATGCAGCACGCCGGCGCGATCTCGCTCCGCAACGTCCAGCTCGAGCCGGCCAATCTGAAGCGCCCGAAAAACTCCGTCCCGCCGCCCCCTTCCACTCCGGCCGCTTCCGCTCCCGCCGCCGCTCCGCAGCCCTGAAATAGCTTTCAGGCCCCCGGGACTCGGCTCCCCTCCCCTCGCCGCCGACCATAGACTTGCCGTCGGTCGGCGGCGAAATTGTTCAGCACCCCGCACCCCATGAGCTCCCCCAGCCCCCACCGGAGGTTACCCAGGGCCCATTTCCCCCTACAAATCCGACCGACCGCCCAAAAC
>CAMLNJ010000082.1 GCA_946481225.1 uncultured Verrucomicrobiota bacterium
AGTAAGCTCCCCCGGCCACGATTGCCGTTTTCCAAGGCCGCGCCCGAATCGGGCGCGGCTTTTTCATGCCCTGCTCCCCCCGCCCGGTCGGCGGAAAAACAAAAAAGTGCGACGGGGGCATAATTCGGTGGGCGCTCCCGCAAGCGGGATTGAGTGCCGAAGCACGTCCTGACGCCCCGGACGAAACACCGTGAACCGGATCTTGGACCGATGCTCACCCGTCGCGAAGAAAACCAAACCCCGTTTTCGCGCCGACACAAGCCCGCGCCACCACCCGGGACAAGGTCCGGCAAAATCCCCGAAACGCGGCGCGGCCACGCCGGGAACCCCACCCCCGCATATCCGCAGCCGACGACGCCCGAAACGCCGCGCTCCGCCGGCCATCCACCGCCCTTGGGAATAGTTGCCAAACAACTTTTCCGCATTCGCCGCATACCTCGCCTTGCCGGACGCCCCCGGCGGCCCTTCCCTCTCGCGCTTCGCCCGCGAATGTCCGACCCCGCCGCCAGTCACTCTTCCGCCTCCTCCACCCGCGCACCGCGTCGCCCCCGCGGCGACGGCGCCAACTCCACGGTCCCGCCTGCGGCTCCCGGCCGCGTCCCGCCCCACTCGGTCGAAGCCGAGGAGCAGCTCCTCTCCGCCTGCTTGCTCGACGGCGGCGACGTCGTCGCGCGCTGCCTCGAGGGCAAGATCGCCGCAGCCTCCTTCTACGTCCCGGCCAACCGCCTCATCTACGAAAAGCTCCTCGAGCTCTACAACACCGGTAAACCCATCGACCTCGCCATCCTCGCCGAGGAACTGAAAACCACCCGCCAGCTCGACGAGATCGGCGGCTACGCCTACCTCACGCGCATCTCCGGCCGCATCCCGACCACCGCCGGCGCCGCATACTTCATCGAGAAGGTCCGCGAACTCGCCTTGCTTCGCGAAATCATCCGCGCCGCCACCGGCGCCGTGGAGGACTGCTACGGCTACACCGGCGGCATCCAGGAGTTCGTCGATAAAGTCGAACAGTCGATGTTCAAGGTCACGCAAGAGCGCGTGGGCGACGGAGCCAAGCCGATGCGCGAGCCCACGCGCGAGGCCATGACCGTCATCCACAAGATGCTCATGAAGAAGGGGGAGCTCACCGGCGTGAGCACCGGCTACAAAGACATCGATCGCTACCTCTTCGGCCTCCAAAAGTCGGAAATGATCGTGCTCGCGGGCCGCCCTTCCTGCGGAAAAACCTCGCTCGCGATGAACTTCGCCGAGCACGCCGCCCTGCCCCTCCGCGGCCAAGGCGTCGCCACCCTCGTCTTCTCGCTCGAAATGAGCGCGGCCCAGCTCGCCCTCCGTCTCCTCTGCTCGCGCTCGCGCGTGAACATGAAGCTCCTGCGCGACGGTCTCCTCTCCAAAAACGGCGAGGAGCAACAGGAGCTGCTCAAGGTCGCCGACGAGTTCTCCAAGTCCCCCCTCTTCATCGACGATTCCAGCTCGCTGTCGGTGATGGAGCTGCGCGCCAAGGCCCGCCGCCTTCACGCCCGCCAGCCCCTTGGCCTTATCGTCGTCGACTACCTCCAGCTCATCAGCCCGACCGACGGCACCGTTCCCCGCGAACAACAGGTCGCCGAGGCCTCCCGCGGCCTGAAGGCCCTCGCCAAGGAGCTCGAGGTGCCCGTGCTCGTCCTCGCCCAGCTCAACCGCTCCGCCGAAAAGGAAAACCGCGCCCCCCGTCTCTCCGACTTGCGCGAATCCGGATCCATCGAGCAGGACGCCGACGTCGTCCTCATGCTCAACCGCCCCAAGGAGGAAAACGACAAATTCCAAGTCGCCAGCGGCACGATGGAACTCTTTATCTCGAAAAACCGTAACGGCGAAGTGGGCGATTTGAAGCTCACCTTCCTCAATTCGATCACACGCTTTGAAAACTACACGCAGTAACCCCGCCGCCCGTCCCGTCGCGCGGTTCATTCTCCTCGCCTCCCTTCTCGCCGCGTCCGCGCTTTTCCCCGCCGCGCCGCTCTCGGCCCAGCCCGTCGCCGGCGGCGCGGTGCCGGTGGCGCCCACCGCCCCCTCCGTCCGTGTCGGCGCCATCTCCGTCCGCTTCAACGGCCCCGCCAACGTCGCCAAAGAGCTCGTCCGCGCCAACATGCAGCTCCAGGAAGGCGCCGCGCTCGAAGACTCGCTCATCGACCGCGACATCCGCTCCCTCTACCGCACCGGCCAGTTTGAATTCATCGAGTTCAAACGCGGCGCCCTCGTCGACGGCAAGGTCGACCTCGTCGTCGAGGTCACCCCGAAGTTCCGCGTCTCCACCATCACCTTCGAGGGCAACCAAAAGGTGAAGGCCAAGCGCCTCCTCAAGGAAGCCAAGACCAAGGAGAGCATGCCCCTCGACGAACGGCAGGTGAAGGAGGACGCCGAGAAGATCCGCGAGTATTACCAGAAGTCCGGTTACAACCAGGCCAAGATCGAATACCGCATCGAACGCGACAAGTCCACCGGCCTCGGCCGCGTCTTCTTTACCATCCAGGAAGGCGCCAAGGTCCGCATCAAGCGCGTCGAGTTCGAGGGCAATACCGCCTTCTCCGACCGCAAGCTCCGCAAGGTAATCGAAACCCGCAAGTGGAACATCTTCTCCTGGCTCACCGACACCGGCCGCTTCCGTGACGACCGCTACGAGACCGACTTCGACAAGCTCCGCGACCACTACCGCGACCACGGCTACCTCGACGTCGAGATCGACCCCGCCAAAGTGAAATTCGACTACCCCAAGGCCAGCCGCCTCGTCCTCACCTTCTCGATCACCGAGGGCCGCCAATACAAGCTGGGCGACATCACCATCTCAGGCAACACGCTCTACCCGACCGAAAAGCTGCTCACCGCGCTCAAGCTCAAGACGGGCGACGTTTTCTCCCCCTCCGGCATCGAAAAGGACCAGAAGGCCCTCGAGGACTTCATCGGCAAAGACGGCTACGTCGAGGCGCGCGTTCGCGTCGTCCGCAAACCCAACCTCGAATCCGGCGCCATCGACATCGAGTATCAATACACCGAGGGCGAGAAATACCACGTCGAGTCCATCCGCCTCGAAGGCAACACCAAGACCAAGAGCATCGTCATCCTTCGCGAACTCGCGCTCGGGCCCGGCGAGGTCTTCAACACCGTCCGCATGCAGACCTCCAAGCTGCGCCTCGAAAACACCCGCTTCTTCGAGGAGGTGAACATGAGCCCCGAGGTCACCAACCTCCCCGGCCGCCGCAACCTCAAGATCGCCGTCAAGGAAGGCCGCACCGGCAATCTCACCTTCGGCGCCGGCTTCAGCTCCCTCGAGCGCGCCATCGTTTTCGCCGAAGTCAGCCAGTCCAACTTCGACCTCTTCAACCGGAAGAGCTTCTTCCAGGGCGACGGCCAAAAATTCCGCCTCCGCCTCCAGCTCGGCTCCCGCTCCAGCGAAGCCACGATGAACTTCGAGGAGCCCTGGTTCCTCGAGCGCGAGCTCGCCCTCGGCTTCAACCTCTACCGCTCCTCCTCCGACTACTACAGCGACATCTACGAGGAGACCCGCACCGGCGCCGAAGTCTACCTTCGGAAGCGCCTCTTCGAGCTCGTCGAAGGCCGCCTCGGCTACACCTACGAGGTCGTCGAAATCTCGGACGTCGACCGCGAGACCGCCCCCTTCCTCCTCGACGAGGAAGGCGAACGCTCCGTGTCCAAGCTCACCTTCAAGCTCCTCCGCGACACCCGCGACCGCATCTACAACACCACCCGCGGCAACCGCGTCGAACTCGGCACCGAAGTCGCCGGCGGCCCCTTCTCCGGCCAGACCGACTACTACCGCGTCGAGCTCCGCGCCTCCCAGTATTACAACACCTTCGAGACCCTCAACCAGGTCCTCTCCTTCATCGGTCGCGCCGGCGTCATCGACTCCTACGGCGACAGCGATCGCGTCCCCTACTTTGATCGCATGTTCCTCGGCGGCCCCAGCAGCCTCCGCGGCTTCGAGTTCCGCGAAGTCGGCCCCAAGGACACCGTCGGCCTCGACACGCCCCTGGAAGATCCGGATGGCCCCTCCGGCGCCGCCGACGATCCCGACGGCGCCGATGTCCCGCCCACCTACGAGCCCATCGGCGGCAGCACCTACGCGATGGGCAGCATCGAATACACCTTCGAGGTCGTTAATCCGCTTCGTCTCGCCGTCTTCTACGACGTCGGCTTCGTCAACGTCGACGCCTGGGATTTCGAGACCTCCGGCTACAACGACAACTTCGGCTTCGGCATCCGCCTCATGGTCGGCGGCGCCCCCCTCAGCCTCGACTTCGGCCTCCCCATCACCACCGACGAACACAACGACGACGGACTGCAGTTTAACTTTTCCTTTGGCACCCGCTTCTGATTCGCGTGTCCTTGGCTTTCCGTCCCTTCAACACCTGTCTTTAATAAGCACATACGCATGAACAAACTCCTCGCAACCCTCTGCGCCGTGGCCGCCTTCGCCGGCTTGGCCGCCGTCCCCGCCTCCGCCCAGCCCGCCCCGAAGATTTTCGTGGTCGACATGGCCAAGCTTCTCGACGGGCACCCCAAGACCGAAGAGCAAAACGCCAAGCTCAAGGGCGACGAGGCGAAGGCCAACGAGGAACTCGAGAAGATCAACAGCGAGGGCAAGACCCTCGTCGATCAGCTCAAGAAGCTCGAGGAGGACAGCAAGAACCCCACGCTCGCCACCGAGGCCAAGGAAAAGCTCCAGACCGACATGCGCGCCAAGATCGAAGAGATCCAAAAGAAGCAGAACGAGGTGCAATCCTTCCGCGGCAACACCCAGCGCTCCCTCCAGCAGCGCATCCAGAATTTCCGCAAACTGATGTTCGAGGAGATCGCCGTCACCGTGAACGAGGTCGCCAAAAAGAAGGGCGCCACCCTCGTCTTCGACAAGTCCGGCCCCTCCCTCATCGGCATCAGCCCCCTCGTCTACTCCGACCCCGCCTACGACCTCACCGAGGAAGTCCAGAAGGAGCTGAACAAGAACCGCCCCGCCGGCAGCCCCACCCCCGCCGTGACCGCCCCGGCGTCCGCCAAGCCTGCCGCCGAATCCGGCTCCGAGGCCGGCGCCAAGGTGAGCTTCCCCGGCTCGAAGTAAAAATCGGCCCGAGACAGCCTTTCCGCCCGAGGCGCCCTTTCGCGCCTCGGGCTTTTTGTTTTCCTCCACCCGCCGCGCGAGCCGGGCCGGCGCCTTGCAAAAATCCCCTGCCAAGTGGCACGGGCATCTTGCCCGTGATTCCGACACCACTTCGCACCCAAACGCATCGAACCGTCAGGGATGAACCCAGGCCGACCGCTGGCCGTCCTACACGACGGAAGGCGAAACGGCCTGCGGCGTCCGGGCGCGCAAGCCGCAACCGAGGACAATTCCCCGTTCGACATTGGGCGTTGGTCATTCGTCATTGATCCTTCTCGCATGACCTTCGCCTTCAGCGCCGCCGACCTCGTAGCCCTCCTATCCCCTCGCGCCACCCGCGGCGCCACGTCCGCGAACATCCGCAACATCGCCGCGCTCAAGGATGCGCAGCCCGGCGACCTCTCTTTCCTCGGCAACCCGAAATACAAATCCGAAGTCGCCGCGACGAAGGCCTCCGTCGTCCTTCTGCCGGCCGATTTCGACGGCGAGCCTCCCGCCGGCCAACTCTGGCTCCTTGTTGATAATCCCTCCGCCGCGCTCGCGTCGCTTTGCGCCCGCGTCGAGGCATCCCTCTGGCCGCGCCCGGCCCCCGGCGTCCATCCGAGCGCCGTCGTCGATCCCTCCGCCAAGATCGACGCGAGCGCAACCATCGGCCCCCTCTGCGTGATCGAGCCCGACGCCGTCGTTGGGCCGCGATCCGTGCTCCAGGCGCAGGTCTTTCTCGGCCGCGCCGCCCGCGTCGGCGCCGACTGCTGGTTCATGGCCGGCGCGCACATCGCGACCGGTTGCGTGGTCGGCGACCGCGTCCGCCTCCACGCCGGCGTCGTCGTCGGCGCCGACGGCTTCGGCTACGAATTCCAAGGCGGCCGCCACGTGAAGGTGCCTCAGGTCGGCGTCGTCGAGATCCGCGACGATGTCGAGATCGGCGCCAACAGCACCTTTGACCGCGCCCGCTTCAGCCGCACCGTCGTCGGCGAGGGCACCAAAATCGACAACCTCGTCCAGATCGGGCACAACGTCGTCATCGGCCGCCACTGCATCATCTGCGCCCAGGTCGGTATCAGCGGAAGCGCTACACTGGAGGACTACGTGGTCCTCGGCGGCCAGGCCGGCGTCGCGGGCCATCTCACCATCGGCAAAGGCGCCAAAGCCGACGGCCAGACCGGCATCAACACCACCCTCGCCCCCGGCACCTTCTGGAAAGGCTCGCCCTGCCTTCCCTACCAGCTCGAACAACGCATCAACGTCCTGCGCCAGCGCTTGCCCGACCTCTTCCGCAAGGTCGACTCGATCGCCGCCGAACTGACCGAACTGAAGGCCAAGGGCTGAAGCTCCCCCTTCCCCGGCGCCGCCCCTCGCGCCGCCCGCCGCATCCGGCCCGCGCTCACAAACCCAGCGCGTCGCGTTTCGCCAGATACCAGGCCACCGTTTCCGCGAGCCCCGCGCGCAATTCCGTCCTCGGCCGCCAACCGAGGCGCTCGCCCGCCTTCGCGATGTCGAGATACTTCACCGACTTCACTTGCGGGCCGGTGATCAGAGGCTCCTCCGGCACCGCCTGGCCCGTCACCGCGTTCCAGGCGCGCGTCAGCTCGACCATCGCCTCGCGAAGGGAGAGCGGAGCACCCGATCCAAAGTTAAACGCCTCCCCGCAGATCCCCGGGGCCTCCAGCCGTTCCGCCGCCGCGAGATAGCCCTCCGCCATGTCCCGCACGTGGAGCAGCTCGAGCACGTTCGAGCCGTCGGTGCCGTCGATGAGCGGACGCTCCCCGCGCATCAGCCGCCGGATCGAGACCGGCACGATGCGAGTGAAATTCGTGTCCCCCGGGCCGTAGGTGTTCATCCAGCGGCACACCGCCGTCTGCATGCCGTAGATTTTCGCGTAGCAACGCACCGCGATGTCGGCAGCGACCTTCGTCGGCGCGTAGATGTTGGCCGCCGGCAGGGGCGACGCGTCCTCGGGGATCGCCGCGCTCGTGTTCGTGGCGCCATAATACGCGCCCGACGAGGCGAAGACCACTCGCCGCGAGCGCCGCGAAAGCCGGCAGGCATCGAGCACGTGGTAGGCGCCCATCACGTTCACCTCCGCCGTTTCGAGCGGAAGGGCGTTCGAGATCGGCACGATCGGCTGCGCCGCGAGCAAAAACACGGTGTCGGGCTCGAGCCGGGCGATCAGCAGCTTCGTCGCCGCGGCGTCCCGGATGTCGCCGTTCACCAGGGTCAGGCGCGAATCGAGGCCGGCCAGCCGCAGGTAGGAGTCGGCCGGCGACAGCCTGTCCAACACGAGCACTTGCGCGCCCCGAGCGAGCAGTTGCTCGCAAAGATGGGCGCCGCCAAAGCCCGCGCCGCCGATCACGAGCGCGCGATGGTTCTTCCAAAAACCGGAGGAGGCCATGCGCGGGATCAGTGCGAACGCACCGTCAGCAAGGCCTCGTTGTCTTGCGCCAGCTCGCTTCGCGTCGCGCCGAAGGAGCCCTCCGGCTGGCTGAAATACCAGAGGTAGAAAAGGATCGTGCGGCGCAGCCCGTCGTGAAACGAAACCGACGGGGTGAAGCCGGCGACGTTCTTGATTCTTGTGCCGCAGAGATGCTGCTTCGAGATCGCCACCACGCCCGACACGGGGTGGGTCAGGCGGATGTAGCGGCTCCAGATCAGATTGGCCAGGCGCGGGTCGCCTCCGCAACGCATCGCGTCTTCCTGCATGTTCGCCACCATGTCCACCACGTCGCGCAGCACGTCCGGCGTGGCCGAATAATGCACGCCCGGCAGATTGAACACGAGGCCGCGGCACTTCGGCTCCCGCGCGAGCGCCATGAAGGCGCGCGCCGCGTCCTCGACGTAAAGATAGTCGCGATGGTGCTGCAGGCTGGTGTAGTAAAGCTCGGGCGCGTCGTGGCTGCGGAAGATGTCCCGCATCGCCTTCGGAACGAGCCGGTAGTTGGTGTTGAAATCGTAAGGCCCGAAAAGATTGCACATGCGAAGCACGATCGTCTCAAGACCGAGCGCCTGGTGGTAGGTCGAGGAGAAGATGTCCGCCGCCAGCTTGGCCGCGTCGTAGACGCCGACGCCGCGCAGTTCGGATTTCTCCTCCTCGTAGGGCAGGTCATCGGACTCGCCGTAGACCTTGTCGGTCGAGGAATACAACAACACCGGGCGCTTGTCCACGGGCAGCAGGCGCGCCGCCTCGGCGAGGTTCACAAAGCCCATCGTGTTGGCCAGGATCGTCGCGTAGGGATCGTGCATCGCCTTCTCCACCGTCGTCGCGCCGGCCGCCAGATGGAAAATGAAGTCGAAGCGACCGCGATGCACGATCTCGTGCATGCAAGCCTTGTCCGTGATGTCCGCCTCCACGACGTCCAGTTTCTCTCGCAGCCCCGCCAGATCGATCTGCGAGCCGTGCGCCGGCCTGGTGTCGCAATCCAAGGCGGTCACGCGAGCCCCGGCCGCGTGCAAGGCCCGGGAAAGGTGCCCGCCGACAAAGCCGAATGCTCCCGTGACCAGCGCCCGTTTGCCGGTCCAGAACTCGCGGTCGCGATCAATGCTCTCCGCGAGCGCCGGGCTAGGCCAGGAGTCCGCGATCACGGCGGTCCTGGGTTCCTCCTCCGCGACGGGAAAGACGCTTCCATCAGCATAGGGGAAAATCGGGCGAGACGTTTCTTCGTTGGTGAATTTCATGCGCGTTTGGTTGAGACTTGACCGCGCCTCTGCGTCCGCCGCTCCGCCCGCGCAAGGCAGGACTTGGCGGACCGGCCGGCGCCGTTCCCGCCTTCGGATGTATTTTACGAGTGATAATCGCCTCGACGCAGGCCCCCGCCCCCTGCCAAGTCCGGAAAAACACCGGGCGACCCGCCACCTCCCGACCCCGGACCGGGCGAAGATGGAAATTTCCTTTCCGCCGCTCCGGGGCTTGTCACCCTCCCGTCTCTTTCACCACACCACGATGAGCGCCCCCCGCCTGAAGATTTTCTCCGGCAACTCGAATCGACCTCTCGCCGAGGAGATTTGCAACCACGTGGGGGTGCCGCTCGGCGAAGCCACGGTGACCTCGTTCCCCGACGGCGAGTCCTTCGTCAAAATCAACGAGAACATCCGCGGCCAGGACATCTACCTTGTCCAGTCCACCT